>JAJTBH010000076.1 GCA_021287005.1 Anaerolineae bacterium | reverse complement strand
TGGGTCCGCTACCCTTAACGGTTTTCAGATCCACGCCCATATCGGCGGCCAAACGCCGCGCCAGGGGCGAGGCGGCCACACCCGCAGGCAAACCGCTGGTATTGATTGTTTCTACGGCTTTTGTTTGAATCGCTTCTTTTACAGGTTCATCCGGCTTTGCAGTTCCCTTTTTTGATTCGTCACTGACCGGGCCTGGTCCAGAACCGCCTTCATATTTTTCTCCCGGCTCGGTTATGACGGCAATCGCGTCGCCTACCGGAACAATTGAACCTTGCGTTACCAGTTGTTTGGCCACAACACCGCTAAAATTCGATTCAACTTCAACTGTGGCTTTGTCTGTTTCAATTTCAGCGAGTACTTCACCTTTGTTAACGGTTTCGCCTTCGGCTTTTACCCAGCGAACCAGAGTGCCTTCTGCCATATCAAAGCCCAGTTTGGGCATTGTTACAGTTTCTGCCATCACAACACCTCCTTCACAGCGTTTACCACGTCCTGCACGTTGGGCAAAGCAGATTGTTCCAATGTGCGGTTGTAGGGTAATGGCACTTCTTTTTGCGCAACGCGTTTTATCGGAGCATCAACATAATCAAATGCTTCTTCATAAATACGCGACATAATTTCAGATCCAACGCCAAATGATTTCCAGCCTTCTTCAACAATCACAGCCCGGTTGGTCTTTTTAAAGGATTCCAGCACCGGGCTCATATCCAACGGCCTCAACGATCGAAGGTCGACAATTTCGGCTTCGATACCCTGTTTGGATAATTCATCGGCGGCTTTGGTGGATACTTCAAGCATCTTGCTATAAGTGACGATTGTGACGTCCTTACCCGGGCGTTGAATGGTCGATTTTCCCAAAGGGATAATATAATCACCGTCAGGAACCTCGCCGCGCACCTGGTATAAAGTGGCATGTTCAATAAACATGACCGGGTCATTGCTTCGGATGGCAGCTTTTAATAATCCTTTGGCATCCGCCGGTGTTCCCGGCGCAATCACTTTTAGACCCGGAAAATGGGCAAATATCGCATCCGGTGTTTGTGAATGGGTGGCTCCCAACTGGCGTCCACCGCCGCCCACCGTGCGAATTACCAGCGGTAAGACAAACTGACCATTAAACATATAATGCATTTTTGCCGCTTCGTTCACGATATGATCCATGGCTGAAAATGCAAAGTTGATCGTCATCAACTCGGCCACGGGGCGCAAACCGGCTGCCGCCGACCCGATCGCAGCACCAATAATTGCCGCTTCCGCAATCGGTGTATCACGAACGCGCTCCGCACCAAAATGATCGAAAAATCCTTTTGTCACGGCGTAGGTCCCCCCCCAAACACCGACTTCTTCACCCAGAATAAACACGCTGGGGTCGCGTTCCATCTCTTCCCATAAAGCCTGGGAAATGGCTTCTCTCATTGTTAAACGTGCCATGATAAGCCTCCCTGTAATTATTCTTCAACGTAGATATGATTATATAATTCTTCGGCAGCCGGTTCAGGGCTTGCTTCGGCAAATTCTACGGCCTCATTCACTTCCTGTTCGGCCAGTTTGGACTGTTCATCCAGATCTTCGCGGCTGACCAGATTGTTATTAATCAGGTAATTCTGCAAAATACCAATCGGATCATTTTCCTGTTCCCAATGGCGCACTTCGTCCTGTTTACGATACCGTTCCGGATCGCCCATGGAATGTCCTCTAAACCGGTAGGTTTCGATTTCCAAAAATTGAGGCCCACTGCCGTTACGAATTTCATCCAGGACCTGCAATGCTTTTTCCTGGACTTTAATCACATCCATACCATCAACAACGTCATTTTTCATGCCGTATCCTTCTGCCTTTTGCCGGATTTCCGAAACGGCAGAAGCCCGCTCGATTGAAGTACCCATTCCATACTTGTTATTTTCACAAACCCACAATACAGGCAATTTCCATACCTTTGATAAATTTAACGCCTCATGAAAGTAACCAATATTTGTGGCCCCATCCCCAAACATACAGATTGTGGCAGCCGGCGTCTTGTTATACGCATCAGCCAGGGCCAGGCCGGTCGCCAGCGGTAAATGTGCACCGACGATGGCATGCCCGCCCCAATAATTTTTAGTGACATCGGCCAAATGCATTGAGCCGCCTTTACCCCCCGATACACCGGTGGCTTTGCCCAATAGCTCGGCAATAATTTCTTTGGCTGAGACACCGCAATTATATGCCACACCATGATCACGATAGGCGGTTATACCACGGTCTTCAGGACGCCTGGCAGATATCAAACCGGTACTGACTGCTTCCTGCCCGATATATAAATGAAGAAAGCCACCAATCTTACCCTGCTGGTACAATTCGGCAGCTTTCTCCTCCATCAATCTTATTACAACCATTTCGTGAAATAATCTTAAAAAATTTTCTCTTTCCATAAGAATGAGGGCCTCCCTCTAATTAAATTTTATTTCTTTATTGTTTTCTTCGTTATTATACTATTTATTACTAATATTATCAAATTTATATTAAATAAAGATTAGAAAAATTTTCTTTATTATTTATTCTACAGATAATTAAATAAAAATACCACCCCAAATTTAATTGGAGTGGTATTTTGGATAACTAAATTTTATTATTTGTTTTTGAGTGCAGCGTGAGCGGCAGCCAGGCGAGCCACGGGTACACGGAAGGGTGAGCAGCTAACATAGTTGTTGCCAATTAAGTGGCAGAACTCAATGGAGCTGGGATCGCCACCATGTTCACCGCAGATACCGACTTCCAGGCTCGGGCGGGTCTTGCGGCCATCATTGACAGCCATCTGCATTAATTTGCCAACACCACCGCGGTCCAGAGTCTGGAAGGGATTCTTGGGCAGAATGCCTTCTTCAACGTACTGGATCAAGAAGTTGCGTTCGGCGTCATCACGGCTGTAACCGAAGGTCATCTGGGTTAAGTCGTTGGTACCGAAGGAGAAGAATTCAGCATATTCAGCGATTTCACCGGCGGTAACGGCAGCGCGCGGGATTTCGATCATGGTACCGAATTTGTAAGCAACTTTTACTTTCTTCTCATTGGTAACTTCTTCGGCAATGCGAACCAGGCGAGGCTGAATCCATTTCAGTTCGTTGACGGTGCCGGTCAGGGGGATCATAACTTCCGGTTTCACGGTAATACCGCGCAGGGCGCAGTCGGCCGCGGCTTCGAAAATGGCGCGGACCTGCATTTCAACGATCTGAGGCATGTAGATGGAAAGGCGCACACCGCGCAGACCCATCATCGGGTTGGATTCGTGCATGCCTTTGATGTCTTCCAGCAGTTTTTCTTTTTCAGATAAACCTTTGGTTTCACCTTTAACACGCATGGTGATAACTTCTTCGAGCAGTTTTTCTTCGTCGGGCATGAACTCATGCAGGGGCGGGTCGATCAAACGAATGATGACCGGGTGACCATCCATGGCTTCAAACAGACCGTCAAAGTCAGCGCGCTGGTAGGGCAGCAGTAAATCAAGGTATTTTTTGCGTTCTTCAGGGGTCTCGGACAGAATCATTTTCTGTACGATCGGCAGACGTTCGGGCTCGAAGAACATGTGCTCGGTGCGGCACAGGCCGATACCTTTGGCGCCGTAGGTGCGGGCGCGGCGGGCATCTTTGGGGTAATCAGCATTGGCCCAAACCTGTAAACGCGATAAATCATCGGCCCAATTTAACAGGGTCATTAATTCTTTTTGATCTTCCAGGGTGGGATTGAAGACATCAATTTTGCCCAGGAATACTTCACCGGTCGTACCATCAACGGAAATCCATTCGCCTTCTTTGACCGTTAATTCACCGGCGACCATAATTCGTTTGTCCAGGTCAATTTTGACAGCTGAGGCACCCACCACGCAGGGAACGCCAAATTGACGGGCAACCACGGCGGCGTGAGAGGTCGCGCCACCTTCGGAAGTCAAAATACCGCGGGCGGCCAGCATACCATGAACATCATCCGGTTTGGTGAACGGGCGGACCATGATAACTTCCTGTTTGCTTTCTTTAGCCATCTTTTCGGCTTTGTCGGCGTCAAAATAAACCTGACCCACAGCAGCGCCCGGGGATGCATTAACACCCTTGGCGAAGAAGCGGCCTTCTTTTTTGGCTTTCTTCTGAACTTCGGGGTTAAACTGGGGGTGTAACAGGGTGTCAACATTTTCGGGGGTAACACGCAAAACGGCTTCTTCTTTGCTAATACGGCCTTCATTGACCATATCCACAGCGATTTTGGCGGCTGCAGCAGCCGTGCGTTTGCCGTTACGAGTCTGGAGCATCCACAAACGACCGCGTTCAATGGTAAATTCCATATCCTGCATGTCTTTGTAATGATTTTCAAGTTTGGCAACAATGTCAACGAACTGGTTATAAGCTTCGGGCATTTCTTTCGCCAGGTTTGAAATCTGTTCGGTGTTGCGGATACCGGCTACAACATCTTCACCCTGAGCGTTCAGCAGATATTCGCCGAACAATTTATATTCACCGGTTGAAGGATTGCGGCTGAAAGCCACACCGGTACCGGAATCATTGCCCATATTACCGAAGACCATGGTCACAATGTTGACTGCGGTCCCCAGATCATCGGGGATGTTGGTGGCGCGGCGATAATCAACAGCGCGTTTTCCGTTCCATGAGCGGAACACGGCTTCGGTAGCCAGGCGCATCTGTTCGAAAGGATCCTGCGGAAAATCAAAGCCTTTTTTCTCTTTGACTACTTTTTGGAAGGCGGCAACCATTTTCTTCAGGTCTTCCACGGTCATTTCGGTATCAGATTTGTAACCTTTTTCGGCTTTGTAGGAATCCCACGGGTGTTCAAAACCTTCATCGGGGATTTCGAGCACGACTGAACCGAACATCTGAATCAAACGGCGGTAGGAGTCGTAAACAAATCGTTCGTTATTGGTCAGTTTAACCATGCCTTTGGCGGTTTCATCATTTAAACCGATATTGAGCACGGTATCCATCATACCAGGCATGGAGAATTTGGCGCCCGAACGGCAGGAGACCAACAAGGGGTTGGACGGATCGCCGAATTTTTTGCCGGCTTCGGCCTCAACCACTTTGAGGGCGGCCAGCATCTGGTCCCATAAACCTTCAGGGAACTTCTTTGATGCAGAGTATGCATTACAGGCTTCGGTTGTTGCAGTGAAGCCAGGAGGCACAGGCATGCCAATGCGATACATTTCAGCCAGATTGGCGCCTTTACCACCCAACAGGCCTCGCACTTTTTCCCAGTCGCCGCCAACATATGCTTCGGCCTGGGCTACTTCCTTAAACAAATATACCCATTTCTTATCCACGGAAATCCTCCTGATTGAGATTAATTAAATGCGCTTAATTCAGCGCAGATTTACCAAAACCGCACAGTGTAACATTTTACCACAAAGTGATCAATTGGTCGTAGATACAACGAAGTTTAAAACGAATATCGGATTGGATGCCCTATCAATGAACGCCGCTGGAATGGTGATGTTTTTGCCGGTGATGATTGATCAGGTAACCGGTCAAATTCACATATAATTTTAAGGATGGGTTGATGACGGCCATGATGATTAATAAAACTGCACTGGTTACACTGATACCCATACTTCTTTTTAGTATTCCAATATATAGTGAATCGTTATAATTGGCTGTATTCCATAAGGCCGGATTAAATACATGCAGGTTCCCCTCAAATAGTTGGCGGATGGCAATGAAGTTCCACATTTCATAGTGGCTCCACAAATCCGAACCTAAAACCATTACCCCCAGGCACAACAGCAGCATCGAATAACGCGATAAACGGCGAGAATTTATCCATTGTTGGCTATAAATCGAAGCCACAAAAATTAAAAACGCCATTGGAATCATCAAAAAACGCGTTGTCACACGCTCCCCATCAAATAACGGGAAAGAAAACAAGCGCACTAATTGATAAACCCCGCCCAATGACAATAAGGTTAAAATGGCCAATGGAATGAAAAAACGCATTGAAACAACCGGGTATTTTATCCAACAATAGATTCCAAAAATTAAAATGAACAAAACGCCGGCTATCCCCAGGTAAAAATCGAATTCCCAAGTACTGACTGTGTTTAAAGGCCAGGAATAACCATCAATGATCATCGTGCCATTCCGTAATTCGAGCATTCCCTTTAACACTTCCCAGGCGCCCGGAAACCCGCCTATGAAAACTTGATCCACTTTTTTTACAATCAATGCCACGGGAAAAATTCTAAACGCGGCCAGTAAACAGGCAAACACATTGGTAATAAATAATTGCCAGAAGTGTTTGGGATAAGTCAACGCCAGCAGCATTAAAAATATCAACAATCCGACAAATTGGTGAAATGAGCCTTGCATGAAAATCAATGTTAATAAAAAGGCCATTTTCCCAATCCATCGCCAATCCGGTTGGTGATCTTGCAGTTCAAACACAAACAAAACAAACCAGGAAATCAGGAAATAACCACCCCAGGTATAATGGCCGATGCTTAAATGGGATTCAATATGCCCATTAAAATTAAATATTAAAAATATCACCGTCAAAACAAAAGGCGAAAGTTTAAAACGCCGGGCAAAAATCAACATCCCGATAAAACCCAGCGTATATAAAAACAACCAGTTCACTAAAATGAAATCGGCTGGCGTCAACCAACGCAGCAGCAAGATTTGCGGCGAAACGATAATATCAGGAATGCTCAAAAATCGGTCTGTGAGCAGAACCAGCGCCGAAGTGCCGGACATATGCAAAGGCATAACGCCCTGGATAATGGCATTTTGCATAAAATACAGGCGCGGGCCGGTAATTTCGTACCAATCATGAAAATCAAAACTGATACTTCCCCAATTTAAGAAATTTGCCCAGAGGCATAAACCGCCAATATATAAAAATCCAACCCAGGCAAAGTAGGGCACCGATATCTGTTTTCTTGGAAAACTAAATAAAAAACCGCCGAGTTTTTCAATAAAATCATCGTTTCTATTTGAAGAAGTCTGATTTTCCAAACCCGCGCTGGATAGGTTTTGCTGTTTATTCATATTTCCCCAATTACTAATCCCTTCTTTCGCTATTATACTGCGCTTTTTAAAATTTTTAATTAAAATTTATGTTATCAGAGGTTTATCAGATTTTTTATCTTTTTATAACGGCTTTTTTAAAAAGCGGTATAATTAACCGGTTATTAATTTTTAACGAAGGGTTTGTTCTGGTATGTTAGATAAAATTGACGTCATCCTTTCAAGATACGCTGAGATCCAAACGCTTCTGGAAAATGTCGGGAACGATTACCAGAAAGCCAATGACCTCGCCAAAGAAAAATCAGAAATGGAACCGGTGGTTGAAAAAGCCAACGAATATAAAGATACGTTTAAACACGTTGAAGAGGCGCGTTCTTTACAAAATTCAGAAGATGAAGAGCTGCGCCAACTGGCCGTGGTCGATCTGGAAGATCTTGAGCCTCGTTTGGCCGATTTGGAAAAAGAACTTAAAGGTCTGTTAATTCCCAAAGATTCACGTGATCAACGTAATGTTATTGTTGAAGTCCGTGCCGGCACCGGCGGCGATGAAGCCGCCCTGTTTGCCGCCGATTTATTTCGTTTATACAGTTATTACGCAGAAACTCGCGGCTGGAAAGTCGAAGTTTTGTCTCAAAGTGATATCGGTATCGGTGGTTTTAAAGAAATTATCTTTATGGTTAAAGGACGCGGCGCTTATTCCCGTCTAAAATTTGAATCGGGCGTTCACCGCGTTCAACGGATTCCCGTAACCGAATCTTCAGGCCGCATCCATACATCCACCGTTACGGTAGCCGTTTTGGCGGAAGTCGAAGATTTGGATATTCATATCCCTGAAAATGATATCAAAATGGATGTGTATCGTTCTGCCGGCGCAGGTGGCCAAAACGTTCAGAAAAACTCAACCGCGGTGCGTATCACGCATATTCCAACCGGCATCGTTGTCGCCTGTCAGGACGAACGTTCACAGTTGCAAAATCGTTTGCGCGCCATGAGCATTTTACGTGCCCGCCTTTTTGAAATCGAAGAATCAAAACGTCAACAAGAACTGGAAGCCACCCGCCGTTCACAGGTTGGAACCGGGGAAAGATCGGAAAAAATTCGCACGTACAATTACCCGCAGTCACGTGTAACCGATCACCGCATTGGTGTTTCCAGTTTTAATCTTCCTTCAGTCATGGAAGGCAACATCGATATGTTCATCGATGAACTGTCTCTGCGTGAAGAATCGGATCGGCTTGCCAGCATCGGAACCGAGGATGAAGAAGATTGAAACTCTGGCGGAATGGATTAATAACGCCCGGGATCAACTCGCCAGAATAGATGCAGATTCACCCGCTCTCGATGCGCAGGTTTTGGCATCGTTTGTCCTCGAGAGATCACGCACCTGGGTTTTGGCCCATTCCGACACCCTTTTATCGGTTCAAGAAACAGCCGCTTTTGATGAACTGCTCCAAAAGCGGCTTAATTATTTTCCACTGCCTTATATTTTGGGCAAATGGGAATTTTTTAACCTGGAATTTATGGTATCGCCCGCGGTATTAATTCCCCGCCCCGAAACCGAGTTGCTCGTTGAAGAAGCGCTGCACTGGCTTAAAAACCATTCCGATCGACGTGAGATTTTTGAAACGGCCACCGGCAGTGGCTGTATTTCCATCTCACTGGCGGTTAACCGGCCTGATTTAAAAATTATCGCGGGAGATTTTTCACTGGATGCGCTTACGATTGCTATGCGCAATTCAATTAAACATCAAACCTACACATCCATTAATTTTTTCCAGGGAAATTTGGCCAACGCCATTCAACATCGTTTTGATCTAATCTGCGCCAATTTACCTTACATTCCATCCTGTAAAATTCCCACTTTACAGGTCAGCCGGTTTGAACCTCGCCTGGCTTTGGATGGCGGTCAGGACGGACTCGATTTAATAACAAAATTTTTAAGGGACTGCCCACGCTTGCTAAATCCCCACGGACTGGTATTATTGGAGATCGAAGCCGGCCAGGCCGAAAGTGTTTTGAACCTCGCAAATTCAGTCTTTCCCGGATCAAACTCAAAAGTTATTTCTGACTTTGCCGGAAATCCTCGCTTATTATCGATAGAGAGTTAAAAAATGTCACCAACAAAAATAATTTCAACCTCATCACCACGCTCGCTTCAACAGGCTTTATTAACACTCCAAAAAGGCGGGGTCATCGTTTTTCCGACCGATACGGTTTATGGCCTGGGCGTTCCAATTCGTAATGAAGTCGGAATCAATCGTCTATTTGAAATTAAAGGGCGTGATTTTAATAAGGCTATTGCCGTTCTGGTTGGTGACATAAAACATCTGCCTCAATTAACCCCGGGGTTAACTCCTGTTGCCGAAAAACTGGCAAAAGCCTTCTGGCCGGGTGCATTGACCCTTGTGGTACCTTGCGCTGCAGGGCTGCCGCATAACCTTTCGCCGCTGCCCACCGTCGGGATTAGAATGCCCAACCATCCATTTGCTTTAAAATTACTCTGCAAAAGCGGGCCGCTTGCCACGACATCGGCCAATGTTTCGGGCGGCGCCAATACAATTACAGCCCGGCAGGTGCTTGAACAACTGGATGGCAGCATCGATCTACTGCTGGATGGTGGTCAAACACCCGGTGCGGTCCCTTCAACCGTTGTCGATTGCACCAAAGCCGAACTGACCATTTTGCGCCAGGGAGCCATCACTCAGGAGCAAATGTTGGCGGTTTTATAAAATGTTTTATTTCTCAGCTTAAATTAATTGATTTTGAATCACCCACATCCGGGCATACCAGCCATTTTGTTGGATTAACGCCTGATGCTGGCCGCGTTCAGTGATACGGCCGTTATTGATTACAATAATTTCGTCCATTTCTTCCAATCCGACCAGGCGGTGTGTAATCCACATAATCCCCTTGTTATTTAAAGCTTGCAGATAGGTCTTAAATAGAGCTTGCGAAGTAACACTATCCAGATTGGAAAACGGTTCGTCCAGAATGATAAATGGCGAATCCATTAACAGAGTCCTTGCCAACGCCAAACGCTGGCGTTCGCCGCCGCTTATAAAAGCCCCCTGTTCACCCATCCATGTATTTAATCCCTGAGGTAAAGCATTAAACCAATCGATCAGGCTGACTTGTTTTAAGACGGACACCAAAAATTCATCATTTGCATCCGGCCGCGCCAGCAGCAAATTATTTCTAAGCGTATCGTTAAAAATATACACACTTTGTGAAACCAGGTTGATTCGTTCTCTGACTTTATCCGCTGAATATTTCTGAATATCATTATCATCCAATAATATTTTGCCCGAGGTAACAGGATAAAAACGCAGTAAAAGGCCTGCCATAGAGGTTTTTCCGGCCCCGCTGGGTCCCACCAATGCCAACTTTTTCCCTTTATGCAAGTTTAAATTAATTCTCGATAAATTAAATTCGTTTCCTCTTCCATATCCGAAGGACAGATTCTGCACTGATATCGTCTTGATTTCATCAGGCATGGTTTCATTTCCATCGTTAATCAGTGATTTCTTTTCGGCCGTGTCAAAAATACGTCTGGCGCTGGTCATGCTGTTCTCAAGATTTTGTGCCGATTGCACCAGGGGGGTTACCGCCTCAAAACTGGCCAGCGTAATTAAAGCGATTACTGCCAGCAAAACGCCATCCAGTTCACCCTGGTTAACCAGGGAAATTGAAATGATTAACATTCCCCACAGGGTAATATTCGTCACCAGTAAATTGATGGCATTCCCGGCCGATGAAATTGAAGTTTGCCAGAATTGTTTATCAGCCAGTTGATTCGATAACCCGTTTAATCGGGTCAGGGCATCGCCATTACGACCATAAATGCTTAATTCCCCCAGGCCTTGCATCGATTCGACCATCAAGGAACCCATTTGCGATTTAAGCTTAACAACATCTCGTCCTAATGTCCGATTACCGAAATAAACCATTATTGGCATGCATAATCCGCTCACCAGTAGTCCCGCAAACATCGTCCATCCCAATATTGGCGAAAAACCACCTAAGAATAAACTGGTAGAGCCGACCACCACCACTGCCACCAGTGGCGGTGATAAAGCCCGGATATAAAAGTTATCCAGCGTTTCAACATCTTCGATTAACCGCGTTAGCAAATCTCCGCCGGATGCGTCCAACAATCCCGCCGGGGCAATCGCCTCCAATCGTGCAAACAACCAGACACGCAGTCTTGCCAGAATTTTAAAATTTAATGAATGTGAAACCAGTCGCTCCAGGTAACGAAAAGCGCCGCGTGCCAGCCCGAAAAATCGCACACCAACAATGGCCACCTGCAAATAGGCTATAGAGGGGTGTAACGCGGCATACGCGATTAAATAAGCCGACGTTCCCATTAAACTGATATTCGCTGTTATGGTCGCTGCGCCTAAAAAAACCGATAAAAATGCCAGGCCGATAAACGGTTTAACCAGGCTCAGTAAAAAACGAAGAATTTTCATTGTCCGTTCCCTTGGAAGGATTTAACCAACCCGGTGTAATATTGCTTTTGTTTCATCAAATCCTGGTGTCTCCCACATTCCACCAGGGTGCCATTATTTAATACCAGAATTTGATCGGCCGACACAATCGTTGAAAGCCTGTGCGCAATCGTCAGTACTGTCCGGTTCTGACATAATTGTTGCAGGGTTTCATTCATAAAACTTTCAAGTTCCAGGTCAAGATGCGAAGTCGGTTCATCAAGAATTATTACCGGGGCGTTTTTTAAAAAAGCCCGTGCCAGGGCAATCCGCTGAGCCTGCCCGCCGCTTATTTTTGCCCCATTTTCACCGACCCGGCTATGTAACCCATCCGGCAAAGAATTAATCAAATCATCCAGGTGCGCCAGATGAACCGCCTGTGATATTTCATCCATGGTCGCATTCTTTTTGGCCAGGCTAATGTTGGCGGCGATGCTGTCATTAAAAATATAGGGGCGCTGAGGCACCCATGCCAGGTTTGAACGCCAATCTTCTATTGGAATATCGTTTAAATCCCGGTCGTTGATGAATATCTTTCCCGATTCAGGTTTGATAAAACCCATAAGCAGGTTGACGATCGTGCTTGTTCCGGCTCCGCTTACCCCCACCAGGGCATTAAATCCCCCGGATATTAACTCAAAAGAAACGTTATTTACTGCTGAAAGGGAGCGCCCCGCATATTGATAATTTACATTTTTAAAACCAATCACAAACGGGGCCAAAAGCTCGCTTGAGTTTCCATTCTTGTTATTCGATAATTCCGGGAAAATCGGCGCCGGGGTATTTAACACCTCAAAAATTTTATTTGCTGCAGCCACACCATTAGCGCTCGCATGAAAACGCAGTCCCAACATACGCAGCGGCAAATAAAACTCGGGGGCGATTATTAATACAAAAAATGCCTGTTCGAAGCTCATACGGGCGTACAACAAACGTATTCCAATTTCCACAGCCACGACTGCCACAGATAATGTCGCCAGCCACTCCAAAACCAGAGCCGATAAAAATGTCAGTCTTAAAACATCCATAGTATTTTGTCGATAGGTTTCACTGACTGTGTTTATTTTTTTCAGCGTATCGTCACCTCGGTTTAATAACTTTAATGTTGTTATCCCTTGCAGCGTATCCAGAAAAAAACCGCTCATCTTTTTTAACGCATTAAATTGGCGTCGGGTCAGTTTTTCGCTAGTTTTACCGACCAAAATCATAAAAAGCGGTATTAAAGGCGCAGTGAGGATAAATACAAGCGCGGTTAACCAATCGATGGGAAAAACAACCAGGACGATCACAATAGGCAAAACAGCCGCAATAATTAATTGAGGTAAATATTGGCTGTAAAAGCCATCCAATTGTTCAACCCCTTGAAGGGCCGCCGCCGTTAAACCACCCGTTGATTCACCTTGAACATAACTGGGGCCCAATTTTTGAATATGGCGTACCAGCATTTCACGCAATGAACTTTTTATCCGGGCGGCCAAAAACGCCGCGCTGCTTTCCCCAATCCAGATAAACAGGACCCTGAAAACCACCACGCCCAGCATTAAATACAAAAGCGGCAGGACTTGATCGAGACTGTTTTGATTTATAAAAACCTGCGCAACAATTTTGCTAAGCAAAAATCCCAAAAAAATGACCAGGATTCCCCCCGCCAGGCTAAAAATCGCCGTTACGACGAAGGCAGGTATGTGTTTTTGAATTAATTCAAACAGGCGGCGATTAAAGGTCATTTATATGATTCCTCTAATATTTATCCAAATTATACAATCTACCTGGATACTTGTCCAATTTTGCCGATAAATTTTTTTGCCCGGGTATGATTAAAATAACAACCCCGCTTTGTTAGGCCAAAGCGGGGTTGTTGAACTAAAGTGAAACTAAATCACGATGTTAATCAGGCGATCGCGGACGTAA
>JAJTBH010000075.1 GCA_021287005.1 Anaerolineae bacterium | reverse complement strand
TTGACGTTATTAATCCCAAAGCCGCTTTCACTGATCTCAACCGGGCTGTTATCGTCCTCCAGGTCGGCTTTAAGCTGCTCGAGACGGGTGGGGGTAAAACCCACACCGTCATCCTTTACCTCCAGAAAGATCATATTATTGGGCTGCATCAAACAACGAATGGAGATCATGCCCCCCTGGCGTTTGTTTTTGATGCCGTGATAAAGGGCATTTTCCACCAACGGCTGAAGGGTAAGTTTGAGAATCGTGCCGTTCATGGTGGCTTCATCCACCTCGATGCGAAAATCAAGAATGTCGTGATAGCGCATTTTTTGAATGGTCAGGTAACTGCGCACATGCTCGATTTCTTCGCTGATTTTGATCCAGTCTTTGCCCTTGCTCAAAGTCACCCGGAAAAAGCTGGACAGGGCGCGCACAATTTCAATCACACGCGCATTCTGGTTGGCCTCGGCCAGCCAGATGATGGTATCGAGCGTATTATATAAAAAATGCGGATTAATCTGCGCTTGCAGGAGTTTTAACTCGTATTTTTTCAGGTTTTCCTGCTCTTTAAGTTTGTAATCGAGCAGTTCGCGAATCTTTAACACCATCGCGTTAAAACTGCGCCCCAGTTGGGCAATTTCATCGCGGTTCTCACGGTTAACCAACGCTTCCAGGTCCTGGTCGGCCAGCGTGGTGGTAATGTTTTGCAGTTTTTTAATCGGGTCGTAAATACTTTCCGAGATGATCCAGGCCAGGATGATCGCCAGAAAAATAACCGCCGACATAATTAACAGACTGATGATGGACCACCGGGTAAAGTTTTCCTGCGTTTCACGATAGTTTTGTTCGGTGCGGTTAATTTCAAACAACAGGTAATCCTGAATGTTGGCATTCACCAACTCGGTGATGGAATGGATTTTATCAAGCACCTGCTGGTTTTCATCAAAACCTTTACCCTGGTCTATTTGTTGGCCCAGTAAATCCACATAACTGCGCAGGGTGGTCATGGTTCTTAAGATCACATCCAGCTTGAGCCGGCCCTTATCCGAGTTGGCCGTCCGTTTCATCTCGCTTATTTTGGCGTCAATATCATCAATCACCTGATACTGGGCGCCCTCTTTAAAATCACGGCGGCCTGAAACAATATCCCAGACAATGCCGTCGATGGTGGGTTTAACATACCCGTTAATACTGTTGGCCGTGGTAATGTTTCTCAGCAGGTTATCGTACTGGTAACGATACTGCAAACCCGAAACAATCATGGTGGCATTGGTGGCGCCCATCAGCACAATGATGATAAAAAAAGAAAACATGATTTTGGTGCGGATGGATAAAGAGGTATTGGAGAAAAACTGAATGCCGGGTTTTAAAAGATTAAAGATCAAACCTGAAACCAAAGATCTCTCGCGCATAACACACCTCTTTCAGGAAATGGACTATTAAACTATCAGGGCAAAATAGCGGTTTGGGCTTTTAAACGAAATTCACTGGGGGAGCAGCCGCTTACTTTTTTAAAGACCGAATAAAAATAACGCGGATTGTTATAACCGACTTCATATGAAATTTCATTGGCGTTCAGGTTGGTGGTGCGCAAAAGCTCTTTGGCCTTTTCAATACGCACCCGGGTAAGATATTCCACAAAGGTTTCACCGGTCTCACGCCCAAATAACACGCTAAAGTGGCTGACGCTAAGATTAACATGCGACGCCACCGCGTTTAATGAAATATCGGAATCCATAAAATGCATTCCAATATACGCTTTGGCCTGTTCAAGCATGGCATCATATTGCTGTCCGGCATGTTTATCACGAAATCTGAGCGCATCCAACAACACCCGGCAGGTCTGCTCTTTAATCTGTTCCGGGCTAGTAATGCGGCTGATTAAAACTTCGGGGCGGCGCAACTGCGGCAGCACATCGGGCGGATTGCCGCCGAGTTTATCCACAAAACGCGAAGCCGTGATTAATAGATCTAAAAAATAATAATGCAGCAGCATTTGCGAAGCCAGCAGGGTATGCTCCAGGGGTGCAATCGTTTGATCGTAAAAAGTGCCCAGTTCGGCCATAACGCCGGTTTTTAAATATTGTTCAAAAGCGGCGCTGTTTAACTTCTGCAATTCGGCCGGGTCAATCGACACGGTGGAATGACTGGCGCCGATTTGCCCCAGGTCGTGACAGGAATTTTCCACAGCCTCGCGGTAGGATTGGGCAATATCCCCCAAACGTTCTTTGGGCAAACCAATGCCGATGGTCAACAAACATTCAATTTTATTTTCCACTTCATTTTTGAGCAGCCGCGCCAGAAAATAACTGTATTGTTCCACCTGCGCGGTAGAATCACCTTTAAGAATAAAGATGATTTCCTCCAGACCCTTGCGGCACAGGATAACATCAGTACGTTCTTTGATTAAGCGGGTGATATTGATATCAACCTGTTTTAAACCCTCATCGTTCTGCCGGCCGCCGCTGCTTAATTCGGGTTTAATCACCATCACCTGGTAAGCCCGCGCAATAATATCCAGCTTAAATTGTTGTGATTTATCGATGATTTCATTGGCCGGGATGCTGCCCAGAATCAATTTTAAGAGAAAATGTTCCTTAAGTACTTCCTGATGATCTTCGACCTGGGTTTTTAACCCTTCAATATCTTCAAGTACCTGGTTTTCACACTCGATCTTTTTAGCCACCTTTCGCAAAACGGCGACGACATCCATCGCGCTGATCGGTTTTAACAAATATTCGGTGACTCTCAGGCGAATCGCTTCCTGGGCATAATTAAATTCATCGTGACCGCTTAAAATGATGATTTTGATTTCGGGCAAATGATCGCGCACAATGCGGCAGAGCTGCAATCCGTCCATAAACGGCATTTTGATATCGGTGATTAAAAGGTCGGGTTTGCAGGCCAGAATCATGGGCAGCGCCATTTCACCATCCGGCGCTTCACCGCAAAACTCAAAACCCTCGGAAGCCCAATCAATTGAATTTCGAATACCTTGCCGTGTAACAATTTCGTCTTCAACCAGAAATACTTTATAAAGACGGTTCATGCAATCGCTCCGGTTCTTCAGTATTTTTTTCTTTCTGCACACGATATTTCCAGAGTCTTCAAAACAACGCTGCCCCTATACTTTACCACGACAACGCCCGGACAAACAAATTGATTATCACGATTGATTAAAAAGATCTTTCAGCCTGTTCCAGCCAGATTCGCCCGGCCTGCAAGACTGCCGCGTAAACATCCGGCAGGTGAGCGTCACATTCGGCGGCCAGGCGCAAACACTCGTCATATTCGGGCATGGCCTGCACAGGCCGGCCATCGAGCAACTTGATTTTAATGGTGGCCTCACCAAAAGGCGTGGGCACTTTTTCAAAACGGCGCTGCGCCTCATACCGCACCAGCGGCAGCACCCGCACCCCCAGGGATGTGGTTTCACGTAATATAGTTTGCGCCAGGCGGGCTTCATCCTGCCGCCGGGCAATCACACCCAACAGGGTGGCCGGGCGGTTTTTTTTCATGTACATCGGCACCATATAAACATCCGCCGCGCCGGCCGCAAAAAGTTTTTCCATGACATATCCGAACATTTGCGGGTTCATGTCATCGATATTGGTTTCAATCTGCACCATGCCGGGCGCGCCCTCACCTTCGGTTTCACCCAGCATCAGGCGCAGCACATTGGGCCAGGGCAGGTCGTGATGCCCCGCACCGGCGCCGAGCCCGTTTAAGTTAAAACGCGGGCGCTCAAAAACCGCCAACCCGGCCAAAATGGCCGCTCCGGTGGGGGTAACCAGCTCAAACGTGGTTTCCGAGGGTGTTAAAGGCATACCCGCCCGGCGCATAATTTCCAGAGTGGCAGGCGCGGGTAAAGGCAGCAGACCGTGGACGCCGTAAATCTGTCCGCCGCCATAAGG
Source organism: Anaerolineae bacterium (assembly GCA_021287005.1). GTDB lineage: Bacteria > Chloroflexota > Anaerolineae > Anaerolineales > Anaerolineaceae > JAJTBH01. The sequence goes on along the minus strand of JAJTBH010000075.1, from coordinate 9,515 downwards.
CAGGGGCGAGGCATATAACCGCTGAATGCCCAGATAATTTAAACCGGTGGCAGCCCCAACCACATCCACAATGGAATTAAACAAACCCACTTCGTGGAAATCAACCTTTTCAACCGGCAGGCCAATCACGCGCGCTTCGGCCTCGGCCAGCAGGGTAAAAACCTTCACGGATGTTTCTTTCACGGCAGGCTCCAGAGAGCTGCCATCGACGATTTTTAATACATCCCTTAAAAAACGCGGCTGCCGGCTGTGCGGCGTTTCAACATCCAGCTTCAGGGCACGCAGAGATCCTTTTTGCACCTCGCGCGTGGTTAACGTCACCGGTTCAGCCAGGTTAAGCCGTCCGATATCCGCCCGCAGCACATCCAACGGCAAACCGGCATCAAGTAAAGCGGCCAGAAACATATCGCCGCTGATTCCCGAAAAACAATCTGCATAAGCTATCTTCATACCAGCCCCTCGTTTAAGCTGCCCGACCGGTAACCGGCCAGGTCCAGTGCCACATAGTTAAAACCGAGCTGCTTAAAAAACAGGAGCACCGGCTCGCGCAGCGTTACCAGTTTTGGAATTTCATCACCGGGCACTTCCAAACGAGCCACGCTGCCGTGATGGCGCACGCGCAACGTGCCAAAACCAAGTTCCTTGAGATAACGCTCTCCATCGGCTACCTGGCGCAGCCCTTCGACCGTGATGGGTGACCCATATGGAAAACGGGTTGCCAGGCAGGGTGCGCTGGGCCGATTCCAGATGGGCAGATTGAGCGCAAACGCCAGGGCGCGAATCTCGCTTTTTCCCATACCCAGTTCCAGCAGCGGGCTGCGCGTGCCGGTTTCAAGCACGGCGTGCCGGCCGGGACGATAATCGGAAAGGTCGTCGGCATTGGAGCCTTCCAGCATAAAAGCATATCCCTCGGCGGCTGCCAGTTCTTTCATGCGGTTAAAACGGATCAACTTGCAGTGGTAACAGCGTTCCGGCGGGTTGGCGACAAACAGGGCATCATCCAGATCGTTGTGTTCAATTACCCGCAGCGGGAAACCCACCTGCGCCGCCAGTTTTGAGGCCGATTCAACATCGCCGGCCGATTCAACCGGGGAACTGATGGTCAACGCCAGCATCTTATTTCCCAGGGCGGCATAAGCCGCCGCAGCCAGCAGGCCGCTATCCACCCCGCCCGAAAAGGCCACCACCACGCTTTGCATTGACTTAATCAGACCCGTCAGTTCCTGCCAGCGGGCTTGCAGATCGGATGACAGGGAAACGTTATTTAACCAGGAATCATTCATCGGCTTTGTCCTCAATTTATCAACCTTCTGTGATGATCGATCAAAAAGATTATACCGTATGGGCGTGAGAGTTTTAACAAGCTATGATAAGATATTGACATGAACTGGGTGAAAAATTTTATCAACCGGGATCCCGTCGATTTTGAATTATTATATTCCACCTCGCGCAAGGTTGTGTTAACCACCAGCGCCATTTACATTTTATGGCACATCGTCGCCACGTTGGGTTTTCCGACTATTTTCAGCCCCAGTTTATGGCTCTGCACCCTGGTTATGATCATCACAGTCGGCCTGACCCTGTTTTTAATGCCGCGTCGTTTCAGAATCAGCCAGGCTGTCTGGTTTTGCGGTTTAAGTCTGACCGTTATTACCGCTTTTATATTATACGGGCGCGCAGAAATTACCCTGGTTTTTTTGTTTTTGCCGATGATGGCCGAGGTCATGATGGGTTTACAGCCGACCATTGTGCTTGAAGGCTGCATCCTCTTTATGGTACTGGTCTGGAACGGCCTTCCTTTTTTACCGATTTTACCCGTGCCTTATATGCTCGGCGTCGGTTTGGGCTCCATTTTTAGCGCCATGTTGGGCTGGGGACTTTCAAACAACCTGATTTCGGCCATTGAAGCGTCCAACTATCATTATGCCGAAGCGATTAAACGCCTTGAAGAAACCCGCCAACACCGCGCCGAAATCAGCACCCTGCTTAAGGAAGTCAACAAAGCCAATTTTCAATTGGACAGGCTCAACCAGATGTTAAGCCATGCCCGCGCCCGCGCCGAAGAAGCGCGAGAAGAGCGCGACCGGTTTGCCCTGGCCGTCAGCCATGAACTGCGCAGCCCGTTAAACTTCATCATCGGGTTCAGCGATTTAATGGTCAACTCGCCTGAAACTTATGCCGACCCACAAAAATGGCCGGCCGGGCTTTATGAAGACATTCGCGAAATTTACCACAGCAGCACACACCTGCTTGCATTAATCAACGATATCCTGGATATGGGCAAAATCGATGCGCAGCAAATGACCCTTTTTAAAGAGAAGGTTGATTTATCGCGTATTTTTGACGAAGTAGCCGAGATGGTCAGACCGGCTATCGAAAAAAAGAATTTATATTTTCATATTGAAGTGGACCCGCAACTGGCGCCGCTGTATGTCGACCATACCCGGATTCGCCAGGTATTATTAAACCTGCTGACCAACAGCCTGCGGTTCACCTCTCGCGGGGGCATTACCCTGCGCGGATATCGTAAAAACGACAATTTTGTGCAGGTGGAAGTATCCGATACCGGCGAAGGTATTTCCAGCGAAGATCTGCCAAAAGTTTTCAGCGAGTTTCGCCAGGCCGGCAACCAGAACTGGCAGCGCCGTGAAGGCACAGGCCTGGGTTTGTTCATCGGCAAACGTTTCATTCAACTACACGGCGGTGAAATGGGGGTTAAGAGCATTTTGGGGCAGGGTTCCATGTTTTATTTCACCCTGCCGTTGGAAGACAGTCATGAAACCAGCCTGTCGGAATTGAATTTAAACATGAATGCGGCCCAATCCTCCCCCGTTTCCGCCCCGGCCCAACCTTTATTACTGTTTCTGGTTAAAGATCACTTCTGGGCGCGCAACTTTGCCGAAAGCATCAGCGGGTATAAATTCAGCCTGGTTAAAGAACCCGACCAATTGTATAACCTGACCAGCCAGTTTTACCCCTGGGCGGTCATTATCGACTCGGCCATGCTGCAAAACAGCGCCGTCGAAGCCTTTATTAAAAATCCGCCTTATGACGTTCCCATCATCACACTGCCCATTCCATTAAATATCAACCGCATCACCACGCTGCCCGAAGGCGTTTCAAGTTACCTGGTTAAACCGGTGCCCCGTCAGAAATTGTTAAATACGCTGGCGGCGTTAAACCGCCCCATTAAACAGTTGTTGGTGGTGGACGATGACGATACTATGGTGCGTTTTGTATCACAAACGCTGCGATCGAGCGTTTCAGCGGAAAATTTAATCGCTTTTGAAATCAGCATATTAACCGCGGTTAACGGGCAGGAAGCCCTGGAATATTTAAACAGCGTCAGCGTTGACGCGGTGTTGTTGGATCTGGACCTGCCGGATATGAACGGTTTAAACCTGATTGAAATCATGCAAAAAGACGAACGTCTCAAGCGGGTGCCGATTATTATCGTCTCGGCCAACGACCTGTCGCCTTCCATCCACCCGGTGGAACAGGCATATTTCCGCGTGTCGCTTAACCGCCTTTTTTATCAAAAGGAACTGGCCGCCCTGCTTTCATCCAGCCTGGCAAGCGTGTCGCCCACCTACCCCGAAGATCACCAGAAAAGCGAAGATGGAGAAACGCGAAAATCATAAATTGTGGTCGACGGTTTCCAATACGTCAAGGAATTGTTTTTGGGTGATCGGCTTTTTCAGGTAAGCCGCCGCGCCCAGTGAAAGAGCCAGGTCCGGATCGGCCCAGGCCGAACAAATAATCACCGGGATATTATGCGTTTCCTCGTCCAGTTTTAAGGTTTGCAGCAGTTCCCAACCGTCCACCTGGGGCATCATCACGTCCAGGGTGATCACCTGGGGCTGCACCTGGCGCGCCAGCGCCAGCACCTGATCGGCATGGTTGGTGCCCACTAGCTTCCAGTTGGTTTGAGACAGGTACCGTCGAAAAAGATTGATGGTGGGTTCCTGATCATCCACCACCAGCACCACACGCTGCACGATGCGCTGCAGCCAGATCGTCCGATAGAGGGATATACTGTTGATTTCCGGTTGGTCCTGATCTTCCAGGCGGGCATTAATCCGCTCGCACCAGGAACAAAGGGTTTCCAATCCATTTTCTTCGTCGCGGAAGATGGTTTCATCCTGGTTTTTAACAACGGCACGAAACTCAAAACCGACTTCTTTGGGTGATAAAAGGGTTTTGATGGAAAGCGAGACAAGCCCCTCGGTATGACTGATTTCATTAAAAACGCCGATTAAAATCTGGCGTAAAATCACCCGGTCTGCCGAAACCTGCAACGATTCCGGATGCAGTCGGAATTCAACCGGGATAAGGTCATCCACAAACCGTTTTTTTAATAAATCATAAACACCGTTTAAAATCTCCTTCGGGTCAAGCGTCTCCAGATGAACCTCAAAATTCATTTGTTCCGGGCCGGCATCCGGCTCGGAGCTCTGACTGCGCTGTTGATCGGGGAAAAAACGGTTCCAGAGCAGGATGGTTAATGCTTCCAAAGCGCGGTGGTGATCGCGGCGCAACTGGCGGCTGCTGATGGAAAGAAAGGAAGCCAGATCGTTTATAGAGGCGCCTTCAACATACCTTTTTTGCAAAATCAAATACGGCCGCCAGTCGGGAGAATGCGGATTAATTTCCTTGCGGCCCGGCCGCAGCTTTTCGATAACATCAATAATTTCCTTGCGCACAAACTCGGCCCGGTTATTGGATGCAACCGGAGGTTTGATAACCATATAAATCTGGTGGTTGGTTTCAAGGGCAGCATAATCATAAAAATTAGCCAGAATGTAACGAATTAGCTCTTCAAATGTCTCCCAATCCATTTTTGCCCTCACATACCTGCATTGTTAAGATAAAATAAATAACGTGCCGTTCCTGAATTGGCCGCGTCTTGACCAGCCTAAGACCGGGTTCAGGTTGTAAACAGCTATACAGCTTCATTATAATAAGTTTCATGGCGATTTATCAAAAAAGCACCTCACAATTCCCAGTTTCCAAATTAAATAACATGAAAAAAAATCCAATTTTAAATCACCTCATCTGGAAAACATCTATCGGGTTCGTGTTGGTATCGTTGCTGTTAAGCGCCTGTCTTCCGGCCAGCGCTTCGCCTGAAGGCGCCGGAAAACGTAAGGTCGAAGTCTTTTCATGGTGGACGGGCGGTGGAGAAGCCGCCGGCCTGGATGCCATGATTAAAGTTTTTAATCAGAAATATCCCGACATCGAGTTTATTAATGCCGCCGTTGCCGGCGGCGCGGGGATTAATGCCCGCGCAGTTCTGGCAACCCGCCTGCAAGCCGGCGACCCGCCCGATAGCTGGCAGGGGCATGCCGGGCAGGAATTAATCGGCACTTATGTAAAAGCCAACCAGTTGGAACCGCTCAACTTCCTTTACGAAAAAAACCACTGGCTGGATGTCATGCCCAAAAATCTCATCCCCCTGATTTCACAGGATGGTTTTATTTATTCAGTGCCGGTAAATATTCACCGCGCCAACGTGTTATGGTTTAACCCCAACATTCTTAAACAATATAACCTGCCGGTGCCAGCCACCCTGGATGAATGGTTTAACGATATGGATATTTTACAGGCCAACGGCATGCAATATCCGCTGGCGCTGGGTGAACATTGGACGGCCATGCACCTGATGGAAACCATTTTATTATCCAGCCTGGGGCCCGACAAATACACCGGCCTGTGGAACGGCAAAACCGACTGGAACAGTCCTGACGTAAAACGGGCTTTGCAAGCCTATGCCAAATGCCTGACCTACGCCAACAACGATGCCTCCACGCTCACCTGGCAGGATGCCTCACAACTGGTGGTAAACGGCGACGCCGCCTTTAACGTAATGGGCGATTGGGCCGAAGGTTATTTTAAAGAATTGCATAAAGAACCCAAAATCGATTTTGGCTGGACCCCCGTACCGGGTTCGGAAGGCGTTTTTCAATTTTTATCCGACAGTCTTGTGCTGCCGATTGGCGCCAAACACCGCGAAGAAGCGATTGCCTGGTTGACCCTGGCCGGTTCAAAAGAAGGGCAGGATGCTTTTAACCCGGTTAAAGGCTCCATTCCGGCGCGCAGCGATGGCGACCGTTTGTTATATGACGATTACCTGCAATCCGCAATGGATGACTGGACCCAGGATATCATTGTGGGCAGCCTGTATCACGGTGTGGTTGCCAACGATTCATGGAAAACGGAAATCAGCACCGCCCTGGGTGTATTTTTAACCGATAACGATGTCGATAAATTTCAAACTTCCCTGATTGGAGCCTGCCGGCGTTTCGGTCCATGCAAATAGGACACAAAAGGATGATCGAATGAACAGGGCTACCTTTCAGTCTGGCATTTATTTGCCAATTTTATTAATACGGTTTATGAGGTTGATTTAATGCAGAAAAAAAGCGAGACCATTCAAGGTTTTTTACTGGTCCTGCCTTCAATCATTGCCCTGATTGTGTTTATTTACGGCTTTATTGGTTGGACAGTGCGAGTATCCATGAGCGAGTGGACGGGATTATTGCCCAATTACACCTGGGCCGGGCTGGATAATTATATCAGCCTGATTTATGATCCGCGTTTTCAGATCGATCTTCGAAATACGATCATTTTCACCACCTGTTTCGTGGGCGGCAGTTTGCTGTTGGGATTGTTTATGGCCACCCTGCTCGACCAGGGCATCCGGGGAGAAAACTTCTTCCGCAGCGTTTTTCTTTTCCCCATGGCCGTCTCATATATCGTCACGGGCGTGGTCTGGCGCTGGCTGCTGAACCCGGCCATGGGCAGTCGCATCAGCGGTTTTAACCTGTTATTCCAAAATTTACACCTCGATTTTTTAATCAACCAGTGGCATAACACCCCCATCTGGGGCATTGCCTACATTGCCATTCCGGCCATCTGGCAAATGTCGGGATATGCCATGGCCATCTACCTGGTGGGCATTCGCAGCATTAACAACGAATTACGCGAAGCGGCGCGCGTGGACGGCGCCAATGAAATTCAAATCTATCGTTATATTATTTTGCCCATTTTAAAACCGGTCACCTTCAGCGTGATCATCATTCTGGGGCATATGTCGCTTAAGGTGTTTGACCTGATTGTGGCCGTGGTCGGCAAACAATTGCCGCTGGACGTACCCGCCATTTATATGTGGCAGGCCACTTTTGACGGTCTCTTTTTCGGGCGCGGCGCGGCCATCGGCATCATTTTGCTGGTCAGCGTAGCCTTGTTGATCATTCCTTATTTACAGTACTCCTTAAAAAACGAGGTCCAGATATGAGATCTCATAAAAAGATCAATTCTTTGCTCACTTACAGCGCGCTGTTCATTCTGACCCTGTTTTTTTTGACGCCCATGTATGTCATGCTGGTAACCGGATTTAAAGGTTTTGAAGAAGTCAGTTTAAAAACCATGTGGGATCTGCCGCGCGAATTACATTTTGACAACTATTTTGAAGCTTTCGAAAAATTGTCCCCCTACCTGCTCAACAGTCTTAACATGGTTTTCCCGGCCGCCATCATTTCATCCATTCTCGGCTCGCTGAACGGTTACATTCTTTCCAAATGGCGTTTCCGCGGCGCAGACATTATTTTCCCGATGATTTTATTCGGCATGTTCATTCCCTACCAGTCCATCCTCATTCCGCTGGTGGAATTTATGCGTAATATCAACCTCTACGGCGGTTTGCCCGGCCTGGTATTAACTCACATCATTTACGGCATTCCCATTACCACCCTGACCTTCCGTAATTATTATGCCACCATTCCCAATGAACTGCTCGAAGCCGCCAAAATTGACGGGGCGGGTTTATTAAGCATCTACTGGGAGATCATGCTGCCCATATCCATTCCATCCTTTGTGGTCATGCTCATCTGGCAGTTCACCCAGGTCTGGAACGATTTTCTCTTTGCCGTGGTTTTAACCAACCCGACCAACTGGCCTATCACCGTGGCGTTAAATAACATGGCCGGCAGCCAGGTGATTGCCTGGAATGTGCAAATGGCCGCCTCTTTGTTGACGGCCCTGCCTACCTTATTAATTTATATCTTTCTGGGACAATATTTTCTACGGGGTGTTATGGCAGGCGCCCTTAAGGGTTAAAGCGCCTGCCCCAAAACATCTTTATTGCATGATTTCAATCTGTTCAATGGACCAACGGTCGTCTTCCTTTACCAGGTGAAAACGGCGCTGGTTGATGGTGCCGTTTACCTGCAAACCGACATCCACCAGTGCTTCCGGCGGTTCAAGGCTGGCCGCACCGGACTGAATAGCGACGCCTTCAATCACGCCGGATACCGACAACAACTCTGCCGGGCCGCCCACGGGCAAAGCCAAACGTAACGTTTTGGAAAGATAACGCGAAGACAGATCGGGGTTGGCCTGCAAAGATAACATAAAGGCCTGTACCAGTGCTTCGGGTGTGGTGGGATAAGCCATCTGGTCATTCACGACAGCGCCTTTTTGCGCATCAGAAGTTGCGGACGGGGTGAGGGGCGTTAACGTAATTTTCATCGGTCCGCGTTCATAAGAACACGCCACCAGCGTCATCAATGCAATTAATCCCACAATCAGAATTACAAGAAAATATAAAAGAAACTTTTTTTTCATTTTTTACCGGCACCTATTTAGATCGTACAGACGCCTGAAATCTTCAGGGGCTGCCCTGGTATACGCTTTAACCAGTTGCATACATGATGCCTGCTTTAACTTATCCCGCCATTCCGGCGACAGTTCATTCATGTATTTTTGATCCAAATAAGCATAGGTAAAACCACGCGCCCGCCACACATAGGGGTCCGGTTTGGCAACCAGTTCTTCCCATTCGGGTTTGGCGGTGAAATAATCAATGCCCGCATCGGTAAAACGCCCGAAGAGAATGGGCGAACGCGACGGGGTGGGGTCTAAAATCAGGGCATCGGCCGGGAGTTTATTCCAGAAATCACGCGATGCGCCGGCATCCAGATCGTCCAGATAAAACGAATTAACCGGCATAACCATTGAAACCATTTGAACAGCCAGCAGTACCAGGCCGCCCACCAATGCGGGCGCCAGCAATGAGGCCAGCAGCACTTTTATTTGTTCCAAAAAACGAGCCGCCCATAACCACAGCAGGGGCAAAACCAGCAGCAGCGCGTAACTGAAAGGCAGAACCTGAATGCGAATTAAAGCGGTCGGCCCGGCCTCGCCATTAAACTGCATAAAAATAAAGGGCAATCCCAGCATGGCCGTAATAAACAACAGCGCCTCATAATAACGCCGGGCGCGCAAAACTTTAAATCCCCACCAGACAAACAACGGCAAAGTTAACACCGCCGGGCCAATCTCAACCAGGGCGGCAAATAACTGGTAGGGGTCAAACAGTGATAACTGCCCCAGGTGGCCGGTGATGAACGCGGGCGGGAATAAAAACGCGAAGTTAAACGAATGGTAAGAAGCCACTTCCTGCCCCATCAGACGCGCCAGCAATCCGGCTGCCGTATCGGTTAACACGCCGCCCT
>JAJTBH010000074.1 GCA_021287005.1 Anaerolineae bacterium | reverse complement strand
TTTTTACCCCCGGCTGTATTTTTAATGCGCAGCCTGCCTTATCACCTGGGGCTGCGGCGCAGCGTGGATTTAAGCGAAGACGACGATGCCGGAGAATATACGGTGGATAATGGCCTGCTTAACCGTGTGCTGGCGTTTGAACTGGGACGAATTAAAAAGCTGCAAGCCATTCCTGCGGGGGGAAGCTGCCTGGTGGCTGCCAGTGTGCAATAAATGAGTCCAAATCTGCTCTTATGGTTGCAACAAGCCTTATGATACAATAATGAGGTGTTATGGATTAAACAGGGACGACACATTTGTTTTTCAGGCTCGTCTCGATATAATCAATAACAGGTTCATTTTTGTAGATTATTTTTAAAACAAGCCGCCAGGTTAAAAGGTTGGATAAAATTATGCGTGAAAGTCTGGATCGCCAACTTAATTCTTTAAAAAACGAAATTCTGTTGATCGACAGCATGGTCGAACAGGCTGTTTTAAATTCTGTCGATTCGCTTAAGCGCCGCGATTTGCGCCTGGCGCGCCGGGTGGTTGAAGATGATCATAATATCAACGACAAACGTTATGCCGTTGAAAATGCCATTTTGACGTTAATTGCCACCCAGCAGCCGATTGCCGCCGGCGACCTGCGCCTGGTCACCTCCATGTTGGATGTCATCAGCGAGTTGGAGCGCATCGGCGATTATGCCAAGGGAATCGCGCATGTGACCGAACATGTGGCCGACTCGACCCTTGTTTTTCCGATTAAGGAAATTACGCGCATGTGTGACCTTTCGGTCAGCATGCTGCACCGCGCCATGAGCGCTTTTATTAATGCCAATGAAGCCCAGGCGCGCCGCATTCCGTTGGAAGATGCCGAGGTCAACGATCTTTACCACATGGCTTATCACCAACTGCTCAAAGGCATGACGCGCTCACCCGAAATGATCGACAGCAGCAACCAGATTATGTGGGTGCTGCATAATCTCGAACGTATGGCCGACCGCGTTTCCAACATCTGCGAGCGCACCATCTTCATCGTTACCGGCGAATTGATTGAAATTGACGGTGAGGTGGAGCATCGCGAAACCGTTTAGCGCAAAATTAGCCGCCGTTTAACCCCAAGATATTCCAACCAATCTCAAAATATTTCTTAACGCTTTCTTAAGAACTGCCTGCTAACATATTGTAAAAGTTTAAAGCAGATTTATTTAATTTAAACTTTTACCCGGTAAGGTTGATTTTTGTTGGTAAGGAGTGAACCATGTTTAAGAAAGTTAATATCACTATTTCCGTATGGATAAGCCTGAGCCTGCTGCTGGTGATGGCGGTTCCGGCTTTTGCCCAGGCTCCCACGCCACCGGTCAAACCGGACGGCGGAGATTGGGTGGCGCAACTGGCGCAGGCTTTAAATATGAGCGTAGATGAATTAAAAACTGAAATCAAGTCAGGCAAAAACGTGGCCCAACTGGCCGAAGAAAAGGGTGTCGATCTGGACACTCTGGTGAAAGACCTGACCCAAAAAGCACAAACGCGCTTGCAGCAATCCGTTAGCCAGGGCAAAATTACCCAGGCCCAGGCCGACCGGCGTCTGAAAACCCTGCAAGACGGGCTTAAAAAATGGTTTAACAGCGGCAGACCGCCGGCACGCGTTAAGGCGGACTTAATGGTGATACGCGACGCTAAAATTGTGGCCGAAAAACTGGGTTTGACCGAGGTGGAATTATTCAAGGCCGTTAAAAACGGTTCAAGTGTGGCCCAGTTGGCTGAACAAAAGGGTATCGATCTGGACGAAGTGGTTCAGGCCGTGCTGAATAAACATGCCGAAAGCCTGCAAAAAGCCGTGGATGCCGGCAAACTGAGCCAGGCTCAAATGGACCAGCGTCTGGAGACGCTTAAACAACAGTTAATATCACGTTTTACAGATGGCAGGTGGCAGTTTAAACCCGGCGGAAATTCGCTGACCGAGCCTGTCGAAGATGCCGGCTGAACCTGCCGAAGATGCAGGTAGAGCCTGTTGAAGCCGCTGGCAGAGCCTGTCGAAGCCGGTTTACACCGGCAATCACCCTGAACAGGTCTGACCCAAAAAAGCGACCGCTTAAACCTTTATCAGATTTGAAACTTTTCTAAATCACATCTAAAGAACAGATTGATATGATTTTGCAAGTAAAGATCCGGTGGAAACAAATAAAAAAAACCGGAAAACCTGAAAGACGATAAAGGAGTAAGCGCATATGTTGAAGAAAATGAATATCGGGGCATCCATTCTGATTGCCCTGGCTTTAATCCTGGGGGTCATGGCCCCGGCTTTTGCCCAGACCCAAACCCCTCCGGCCGGCAACGGAAACAACCCACCGCAGCAGCCCGGCGGCGACCCCTGGTTAAGCCAGGTTGCTGAAGCCTTAAGCCTGGATGTGAAAGATCTGGAGAGCGCTTTGCAGAGCGGCAGCACGATTGAAACATTGGCCGAAAAACAAAACGTGGATCTGGACAGCCTGATAGAGACGTTGTTAAAAACCACAACGGAGCGTTTGGCCCAGGAGGTTACGGATGGTAAACTGACCCAGGCTGAAGCGGATGCGCAGGTCGCCGAGATAAAGAGCGCGCTGGAAGAATGGTTTACCACCGGCACGCGCCCCGACAGCCTGTCTTTTGAACAGCCTCTTTCCGAAGAATTACGCCTGGTGGCTGAGGTGTTGGGGTTGAGTGACAGTGAATTGCAAAAAGCCCTGGATGACGGCAAAACTCTGACCGATTTGTTAAAAACACAGGGAATCAGCCTGGACGAATTGATCAGCGCCGTGTCTGAAAAACGCAGTGAACAGACCGCGCAGATGGTGACGGATGGTAAATTAACTCAGACCGACCTGGATAAAATGCTGGAGGACTTAAAAACCAACTTAACCGAATGGTATGACAGCGGAAAAATTCCTGAAGCTTTGATGCAGCGCGGCGGCGGTGTGCGCGTGGGATACACTGAAGTGGCCGAAGCACTGGGCATGACGGTGGAAGATTTAACGAGCGCGCTTAAGGCGGGCACCACCATCAGTCAGTTGGTTCAAAAACAGGGCATTACCCTCGATACATTGGTGACCACCTTGTTGCAGCCTTTCAGCGAACAACTGGATAAAAGCGTCAGCGATGGAAAAATGACACAGGCACAGGCCGACCAGAAATTGGCGGATATGAAAACGGACCTGACTACCCGGTTGGAAAACAACCAGTTGGATGCAGGCGGCCCGGGCGGTGACAAACCCGCGGGCGGCCCCGGCGGGCAGGGTGGAAACGCCCCGGCAGGCCCGGCGGGCGGCGCCCCGAATGGCGGCGGCCCGGCTGCATCGGGTTCCAATTCTTAGATCATTACTCTCGTACCCCTGTTAATTCCTCCCGCTGCCTCCAACAGCGGGGGGAACGTTTAAAAGGCCGGTTGTATAATAGATTTGTGTTTTTGTCATTTTTATCGAATAAAAATAAACAGGGTAAACATCATGAAAGTATTAATCGTGGATGATGAAATTCGACTGGTGGACGGGGTGCGTAAATATTTTGAGCAGGCCGGTTTTCAGGTAAGCGCGGCTTATGACGGTCCGAGTGGTCTGCAAAAGGCGCTTAATGAAAAACCCGACATTGTGGTGCTGGATTTGATGCTGCCGGGTATGGATGGCCTGGATGTCTGCCGCGAAATTAGGCGGCGTTCCGACATGCCCATCATCATGCTTACGGCACGCGTGGAAGAAGCCGACAAACTGGTGGGACTGGAACTCGGCGCCGATGATTATATGACCAAACCCTTCAGCCCGCGCGAGCTGGTGGCGCGCGCCCGCACGGTGCTGCGTCGGACGGCTCCGCAAAAATCGGCCGGAGGCGTGCCGGATAAACCGCAAATTATGATCTTCGGTGATTTTTCCTTTGATATCGGCGCGCACCAGATTGTTAGAGGGGAACGGGTGGAGAGCCTGACCCCGACCGAGTTTGATCTGTTATATGTGCTGGTAAGTCATAAACACCAGGTGCTCAGCCGCAGCCAACTGCTGGAAGCTGCCGGTCTGGGCGCTTTTGAAGGCGTTGAGAAGACCATCGATGTACATATGCATAATTTGAGGCGCAAACTGGAACCAGACCCGACCCACCCGAAATATGTATTAACCGTGTTTGGTGTGGGATACCGATTTACGGACGAGGTAGCTTAATGCGGCTTAATTTGCGTTTGGTGCTGACTTTTGTGATTGTGACCTGTTTGACGGCGGCGGCTGCCATGCTGCTGGCCAACCGCATCATCCATTACCAGTTTAATAACCTGGTGATTGAAAGCGGTTCACGTTATACCCGCCGTCTGGCGCCCATTCTGGCGCGTTATTATGAGCGGCATAACGGCTGGCAGGGTTTCAGTAAAACCATGGCTTTTTTTGTGGATAACCTGCAAAACAATGATAATTCAAACATCGGCAGCGGCACCCTGCTGGAGAGTATTTTACGCGATGACCGTTTTATTTTGCTGGATGCCGGCGGCAATGTGGTCTATGATTCACGCGAAGACGAAAACAAACCGTTTTTGTCAAAAGCGATCATCAATAAAGGTACGCCAGTGCTGGATAAAAACCAGAAGCAAGTGGGCACCCTGATTGCCATGTCGAGCCTGGGGGCGCTTTCCACGACTCAGCGCGCCTTTCTGGCGCAAATTAACCTGTGGATGCTGACAGCTTCGTTTTTAATTATCCTGGCGCTGGCATTGGCCAGCTTTTTTGTGGCGCGCAGCATTTCGGCGCCCATTCAATCGTTGGTGCAGGCGGCACACAAAGTGGCCGCCGGTGATTATTCGCAAACGCTGCCGGTGGATAACAATGACGAATTGGGCGACATGGCCAAATCGTTTAACAAAATGGTCTCGCAGTTGGAAGAACAGCGTGAACTGCGCCGGCGGTCGATGGCGGATGTGGCCCATGAACTGCGCACGCCGTTAAGCGTGCTTCAGGTGGACCTGGAAAGCCTGGAGGATGGCCTGACCCAACCCACGCCGGAAAGCCTGCATGCTTTGCAGGCTGAGGTGAAACATCTTAATCGTCTGGTGGAAGATTTGCGTATGTTAAGCCTGGTGGAGGCGCACGAGCTTAAACTGGATAAAAGCCCCCTGAACCTGGCAGACCTGCTGCGAGAGGTGGCCGGGCGTATGGAAGAAAGCGCCCGCGCCGGAAAGGTGGCTTTGCGGGTGGAGGTGACGGAGCAGAATTTGCCGGTGAATGGTGATGAACAGCGGCTGGCGCAGGTGTTGATTAACCTGATTTCGAATGCCCTGCAGCACACCCCGCCGGAGGGCGTCATTCGCCTGGGGGCATGCCGGGCGGAACCCTGGGTGAAAGTGTGGGTGTCTGACAGCGGCGAGGGCATTCCGGCCGAGGATTTGCCTTTTATTTTTGAGCGTTTTTACCGTTCAGACAAAGCCCGCAGCCGCACAAAAGGCGGCAGCGGGCTTGGATTGGCAATTGCCAAAAGTTTACTGGAAGCGCACGACGGGCGCATTCAGGCGCAAAATGATCCCGTTCAGGGGGCCGTTTTCACCTTCATGCTGCCGCTGTATAAATAAGGTTAATCGATATCTTCTTCCTCATCCGGCGCGACGGGCTGGGCGGCGGTTTCGCAGGTGATGTAAAACATGCCGGTCATAATCAGCGCCGAACTGATGCACCACAAACAGGTGGCGCCGATGACAAAGGGTTCCAAAAAGGTCAGGTAGATGGAAAAACAAATGCCGAAACCGGTCAGCAGCAGCAGGGCGGGCCTGGCAAGCTCTGCCAGGCGGCCTGAGGTATATTCCTTGACCCACCACACCGTTAAAATGGAGAGGTTGCCCAACACCCCCAGCACACCCACCGGCAAAATACCAAACACTTTGGCATATTCACTTTGCTGCACGGCGTTGCAGTGCCCCACCGGGCCGCAGTAGGCCTGGAGTGAAACCACCTCGACCACCGAAAGGTAACCCGATACCAGCAGCCCGGCCAGCACAAAAAGCGGTATGGCAAAACGCTGCCATTCGGCCTTAAACCAGGACGTGCGCTTTTCATCCACACGCCAGGGTCTGCGTGAAATTTCATAAACGACCACAATCAGCATAAAAATTAAAACGACCACGGCCAGGCTGTTGCCGGCCGGATCGCGCTGAAAATTATCGATAAAACCAATCCCGCTGGAGGGCTGGACGGGGGGCGTTATCACAACCGCAGCGGCCGGAGTGGGGGTGACCACCGTTTCGAGGCCGGGAATGGACGGCAGGGGTGTGCCGCCGTTTTTTAGCCCCTCTTCAATTAACCCGGGCAGTTCGTTGGGTATCTGTGATGAACCGACCAGCACATTTTGACCGATGATCAGGGTGGGAACCCCCTGGCGGTCTTGCGGAATATTAAAAGCCGAAACGGCAGCCTGGTAAAGTTTTTGGCCGTTTTCGGTAGTGGTGTCGATCGTTTCGATTTTTAAGTGTGGGCCATATTTTTCATACAGCGGCGGCAGGTCTTCTTCCATGACCTTATGGCAGTGCGGGCAGGCGGGTGAAAAAAACAGCACTGCCTCGACAACCGGCTGGGCGTTCGACGCTACGGCGCTCACCGGGCCGGCGGCGAAAACAAAAAACAGGGCGCAAATAAATAAAACCAGTAATTTTTTCATGAGTAGAATCCTGTCGGGTTTCCTTTAAATCGGGAACTTTTTTTGTCTGATTAAGCTTAAACGCTCAAAAATGAATTGCCCGATTTTAACCAATCGGATAAAAATTCGCCGGTGTAAAAAACTTCAACTTTAAGGTCTTCCAGTTTTTCGACCAGGTCGAGGGTTTCGGCGCAGCGTTTGCAGGCAATTACACGCACGCCTTTATCCAACGCTTCGCCGATTTTGGCTTGAATTTCTTCGTCAACGGCCACCAGTTCGGGCGATGCGCCCCAGATGAGCAGCGTGACTTCATCAAACCAGTTATGTTTTTTGGCGTTGATGGTGTATAAAAATACCATGTTGAGCGCGGTTGTTTTATCACGCGTGGTCCACAGAAGCAGAAGTTTGGAAGGATTATCGGAAGACATGTCATTTTCTCCAAAGGTTTATATAAAATGCTTGTGAAGTGAAATTATTCCAGAGTCTTGTGAATGAGGGCGGCAATGGCCAATCCCAGTTTTTGGTGTTCGGGTGCGTCAAAATGCACCCCGTCGCCGGAACTGGATTTAATCACGCTGCCGGCATCCAGAAAGAGGCAGCCCTGTTCGACGGCGCGCTGTTGAAACTGCGCGGCCAATTCCAACGATTTGGCCGTGCCACCGCTGAACTCGGCGGCATAACTGCCCAGGGGGCCGAGGGGCGGCGGCGCCACCAGCAGGACCAACGGCGCCTGATCATTAATTCCGCAGGCGCTCTGACGGATGATGTTAACCAGCAGTCCGGCCATTTTGGAGACGTCAAAGGCGCTGAAATTAAACCGGCTTTTTAAATCGTTGGTGCCCAACATCAACACTACCAGGTCCAGCGGGCGGTGGCTGCGCAGACAGGGTAACAACCAGGTTTTGCCGTTGCGGCCGTCTTCCATGCTGTCTTCCAGCACGGTGGTGCGCCCGCTTAGCCCTTCTTCAATCACGCGATATTGCGGGCCAAGCTGGTTTTGCAAAACGCCCGTCCAGCGCTGCTCATATTCAAAACGGCGGTGATAATCGCCGGGAATGGCGCCCCAGGTATTGGAATCACCGTAACACAAAATATTTTTCATGCTTTAATCCCTTTCAAAAGAATTACAGCGTTTGAGCTAAAACAAACGTTTATTCATTGTTTAAAGTGGAATTTAACCGCAAGAAACCGGGCTGTTTGGGTGGCAGCCGCCCAAATATTAAATAACTTAACCGGATTCTACCACCGAAAAAAGTCTTTTACAGGCGCGCTTTTTTAAAAACAAAACCGGGGTAAATTCACCGGTTTTGTTTTTATAATGATTTATTTTGCGACGGGTTCGTTTTTTAACCGCGGGTGTAAAGTAAAAACAAACCGCCGATATAGGTCAGCACCAGCACCAGGGCGTCAATTTCGATAAACCAGAAACGACGCTCAAGTTTGGCCAGGTTGCCGATTAACCCCATGCCGGTCATCAACAGGCCCAATACACCGACCAGTAAAAAGGATGGATCGATGACCGCCAGAAAACGGCCCTGGGTAAAAAAAGCGTCGGTCAGACCGATGGCAAACATGTTAAACATGTTGCTGCCGAAGAGGTTGCCGATGGCCATATCGTCTGCGCCGATTTTAATGGCTGCCAGCGTGGTGACCATTTCGGGCAGAGATGTCACCAGAGCCACCAGTGTGGTGCCGATGAAGGTGGTGCCCAGGCCGGTGATCAGGGCGATATCGTTGCTGCTTTCGACCATGACCGGTGTGATAAAGATCAGGGCAACGGCAGCCAAACCGAAACCAAGCAGACCTTTCCAGAGAGCGGGCGTACCGTCCGGAATTTCACTCTCGGCGCCGGCGGGCACAGCCGGAGCGCTGTTGCTCTGAATCAGGCGTACCCCGACCATGTAAGCGGCAATGATCAGCAGGCTGTCGAGGCCCATCCAACCGATGCTGATTTGAATATCGGCCAGCATAAAAAAGACCACAAAACCGATTAAAAAGACGGCCAGGCTGCCCGTCAGGGCATGTTTTAAGGCTGCCTTGCGTAAAATGCGCTGTTTGCGGCTGGCGATATCCAGTATGGCCAGCAGGAACATGTTAAAAGTATTGCTGCCCAGCAGGTTGCCGGCCGCCAGGTTGGGGCTGTTCTGGTTCAGGGAACTGATGGAGGTGAGTACTTCGGGCAGCGAAGTGGCCCCGGCCAGCAGCAGCACGCCGATGAACATGCCGCCCAGGCGGGTGCGGATGGCAATCACATCACCATATTTGGCCAGTTGTGTGGCGGCAAAAACGATTAAAACTGCGCTGATTAAAAATTTGATCCAGACCATCGTTTACCCCTTTCCATTTGCAAACGGCACTCCTTTGGTAATGGTCAACGGCCAGGCGGCAAACACGCCCGTGTTGGGATCATCGAGATTGCCGACAATCTTCTCGACGGCTTCCAGACAGTCTCTGGAGGTTTTTTCATCCGCCACAATTACGAAGAGGGTCAAGTTGCCCTCCTCGTCGCCTGTACTTTCGCCATACGTGTAACGCATGGGAATGCGTTTCGGGTGACGACGGTGGAGTCCGCTGCTTTCAATGATGGTTGCTCCGGATATACCCAGGTTTGACCAGGCTTCGAGGACATCATCCAGATAATCCGCATCGTCTAAAACCAGCATGATCATATACATAAGTTTTATCCTTTCGTGGTTAAATGCCCCCTTTATTTAAATTTTACCGAAAAGATGGATTGTTTTTG
Source organism: Anaerolineae bacterium (assembly GCA_021287005.1). Classification (GTDB taxonomy): domain Bacteria; phylum Chloroflexota; class Anaerolineae; order Anaerolineales; family Anaerolineaceae; genus JAJTBH01. Next base: position 4,199 of record JAJTBH010000074.1, on the reverse strand, counting down.
AGGTCGGGCGCGATTCACGAGCCGATTTTATGCGCTTTTCATGCCTCGGGGTAAATTTTTTCAGGGGCCACGCGCCGTTTGGGGCGCTGGATCAATTCCAGCATGATGCCGATGCGTTCTTCGGTGTCGAGATAGGCGTAATGCCCGTCGCCATCCAGGCCGAAACCGGAGCCGTCCATCAGCATGGCGATGCCCGCTACGCGCGCTTCGGCCAGGGCGCTCTGCATGTCATCCACCAGCAGACCCAGGTGCTGCACGCCGTATCCGCGGCTGTTGATGAAGTCGGCATAAACGGTGGGGCCCGAGAGGGGTTGAATCAATTCAATGCGCGTGGGCCCCATGTTGGAGAGCGCCAGGCGCATGCTGTATTCGACCGGCTGGCCGTGGTAGGACATTTGTTTTAACAGCGGGCGGGCATAGGTATAAAAATGCCAGGGGCCGATGCCAAAGAGTTGATGGTAATTTTTGACGCTTGAATCCAGGTCTTCAACTACCATGCCGATCTGGGCGACACCATTATTTAAAAATGGGAGGGTTTTTTGAATGTCGGGAAACATAGGGCTCCTGTGATAAACGGATAAGTTAATTCATTTTACCCGATAAACCGCCGGTCGAGCCCGCCGAAGCCTGATGCCTGAGTTTGCCAAAGCCGGTGGCTGAGCCTGCTGAAGCCCGGTGGCTGAGCTCGCCGAAGCCCGTCCCGACTGTTGCCGCCGCGCCCTTCGACAGGCTCAGGGTGCGGCTGGTGGGCAAAAGGGTTTTATCCTGCCATTCGCCTGCCGGTCGAGCCTGCCGAAGCCGGCGGCCGAGTTTGCCGAAGCCCAATGCCTGAGTTTGCCAAAGCCGGTGGCTGAGCTCGCCGAAGCCAGTTTCCACCCTATAAAACCTTAACCTCTTGACTCAAATATATGTTATCGATATTATATAAGTACTTATATAATATAACTATTATAAAATGATTATGTATGTCAACCGGTTGTTTGTAACCGGCTAAATTAATCCAAAACCCGCCATTACATTCTTCCAAACCGCCCGTGGGTGTTCCACAATTGAGGAGAAAGGCCCAAAAATAATTAATATCTGCACGCGTTAATGCTTCCCAATATTCTCTCAGATTAGAAAGGTTCATTATTTATGGAAGATACATCCAAAAGAGTTGTCGTTGTGGGTTCCGGTTCGGCGGCATTAACCGCCGCTCTGGCAGCCAAAGAGGCGGGAATGGAGCCGGTGGTGCTTGAAAGTACCCATCTGGTGGGAGGGTCGTCGGCCATGTCGGGCGGCGGTTTATGGATTCCCAATAATCCTTTGATGTTAAAAGCAGGCGTGCCTGATTCGATGGATACGGCGCGATTGTACATGGACACGGTCATCGGAGAAGTCGGCCCGGCCAGTTCACCCGAGCGGCGAAGCGCCTTTCTCGAACAGGGCCCGCGTATGATCGACTGGTTAACCGGCCTGGGATACCGTTTTTCATACACGCCCGGTTACGCCGATTATTACCCCGAAGCGCCGGGCGGCAGCCCGAAGGGACGTTCGGTGGAACCGGATTTTTTTGATCTCAAAAAACTGGGCTCCTGGCAGGATAAACTGAATATCGTCATGCCCATCCCTTTCCACACCCTGGATGCTTCGCAAATTTCTCTGTCCTTCCGCACGCTTTCGGCTTTTTTGCATACGGCGTATGTCATTGGCATTCGCACCATCGGCAGCAGCCTGATTGGCAAAAAACTTTCGGGTCTGGGCGGCGCATTGATCGGCCAACTGCTTTACCTGGCGCTGCAGCGTTCCATCCCGGTCTGGTTAAACTGCCCGATGCGGGAACTGCTGGTGGAAAATGGCGCGGTTGTGGGTGTGGTGGCCGAAAAAGAAGGCAAACGGATTGAAATTCGGGCAAAAGCCGTCATTCTGGCGGCGGGCGGATTTGCGCGCAATAACGACATGCGTCAGAAATATCATCCCCACCCGATCACCACCGATTGGACGGTAGCCACCGCCGGCGACCTGGGCGGCCCCCTTCAGGCCGGCATCGACGCAGGCGCCGCCACGGCATTAATGGAAGACGCCTGGTGGGGACCGGTGTTTATCGACAACAAGGGTGTCTCTCAATTTATGCTCTGGGAACGTTCGGCGCCTTTTGGATTTATTGTCGACAGTTCGGGCAAACGTTTTATGAACGAATCGGCCTCCTATGTGGATTGCGGCCACTGGCAGTATGAACGCAACCGGCAGGTGCCGGCCATCCCGGCTTATATGATTGCGGACGCGCGCCACCGCCAGTATTATCCTTTCGGCACCCTGCTGCCGGGTATGACCCCCAAAGAGGTTTACGAATCGGGCATGATGGTGAAAGCCGATTCGATTCGCGAACTGGCTGAAAAATGCGGCATCCATGCCGACAACCTGGAAGAAACGGTCAAACGGTTTAACCAGTTTGCTGCCAGCGGTAAAGACGCGGATTTTCAGCGCGGCGACAGCGCTTATGACCGCGTCTACAGCGACCCGCGCGTTAAACCCAACCCCAACCTGGGGCCGGTGGAACGGGCGCCGTTTTTTGCCGTGCGCGTCTGGCCGGGCGACCTGGGCACCAAGGGCGGCCTGCTGACCGACCAGTTTGCCCGCGTTTTACATACCGATGGGCAGGTTGTGCCCGGTTTGTACGCAGCCGGCAATACCTCGGCTTCGGTGATGGGCCATACCTACCCCGGTCCGGGTTCCACAATTGGGCCGGCCATGGTCTTTGGTATGATTGCCGGGCGGCACGCGGCCACGCTAAAATAAACGGGCACCCATTTTTAAAGGTTCTTGCTGGAGGATTGTCCCTGGAAAAACAATCCTCCAGTAATTTTTTTGCCGGGGAAGCATGATACAATCAAACGGTTGAATGGGTGATTAAAAAAGAGAAAAACTGCATGGATATTGATCACGTATTGCTCGGTTTGATTAAACTGAATAAGGGTATTACCGGTTATGAATTAAACAGTAATATCCGTGATTCAAACCGCTATTTTCTTTCCATTTCGCTGGCTTATATCTACCCGACCTTAAAAAAACTGCACGAACGCGGGTTGGTGACATTCACCGAGATTCCGCTCATCAACCGGCCGAGTAAAAAGGCTTATGAGATTACGCCGGCGGGTGAAAAGGCGCTGGAAGCCTGGTTAAAAAAACCGATTGATGCGGATATGTATTTCAGTTCGTTTTTATTAAAGATGCAGTTTGCCCCATTAATGGAGCAAGCCACCCTGCTGGGGCATATCGACCGCGAGATTTCGCGCCTGGAGGATAAAATTAACGACCTGGGGCAACTGCCGAACTGTCTTTATTCGGGCAAGGTGGAACAGGAGATGGGCGAGGTGCTGATGAGCATTTCGCAGGTGTTGATTAACACGGACGAACAGCGCCTGGCCTGGTTGAAGGATTGGCGGCGCAGGGCGGGCTAGTTTTATTTATTTAAATATTTGCGAATTTGTTTGCGGATGCGGCGAGCGATGGTAAGCGCTTCTTTTGCTTCCTCATAAGTTAAAGTCGTGCCCGGATAGCGCGCTTCAACGGCAAAAGCCGATAAATATTCGAGATCATCGTCTTTAATTGTGAGGAAAAGACTATTTTTAGAGCAGAGACTGTTTAATGCAGCCAGGTCATGAGTTCGCGGGAAATCCACTTTGTTTTTAATTAATAAGGCTTTTAAATATTTTTCACAACATTGTTGCGCATGAAAGGTTGCACCATATGTGAGAGGTTGTTTGCGCCGGAGTGAAGCGACAGCAAGCAGATAATCCTCTTCCGCGCGTTCTATCCATAAAACGAATTCAACCGGCTGCATACAAAACCTTGCCCTCTTTTATCATCTTGCTTAAAAAGGGATCATCGTTATTTAAAGCCTGATTGATTTCCTGGGGTGTGCGAACGAGAATATCCATTGGGAATGGTCGGGGACGCAGGCAGCGCGAGATCATCAGGCTGCGCTGCGCCGGACGGGCGCTGGTGGGCATGATAATTAACAAATCAAGATCACTGTCTGCCGTGGGGGTGCCGTAGGCGTAAGAACCGACCAAAATAATTTGCTGGGGATGAACTTCGTTCACGATACGTTTAATAATGTCTTTAAGCAAAACAGCCGACAGGCTGGGAAAACCGGCCGGACGAATATTGATCGGGAAGGAAATTTCGTTCCAGGGGGATTGGGAGGTTTGGGTATA
>JAJTBH010000073.1 GCA_021287005.1 Anaerolineae bacterium | reverse complement strand
GGTGTCTTTTTTTTATTAATCATGGCTTTGCCATCGAGGCACCTGCGGCCATCCCGATGCTTTTACCCCCACCAACCTCCCCCAAAATCAAAAACCGATTTTAGGGGAGGCTAAAAAAGGTTCGGGGAATAATGCTGTGGGCATTGCTTCTCTAACCTGTATGTTTTCAACAGTTTTACCAGATGCGGTTAAATTGGAAGGCTTAAGAAGAAGGAAATAGGATGCTTTTCAAAACAGTCGATTCTTAAACTGCATTCCGGATAAAGATATTCTTTGACCATCAAAGCGGCTTCACGCCTGGATATCAACTTTTCCACACCAGCAGGCTGTCCGATGGTTGAGCTCGTCGAAACCGTCGGACAGAGAAAACTTTGGGTAGCAAGGTGGCTTCGGCAGGCTCAGTCAGCGACTCAACAGGCTACTCCCCATCTAGCAAATAATCGCGAAGGGCGGACCACAACCAGCCCGAAGCGCATTTCTCCACCGGCAGCAGTTCAACCCCCTGCATACGTTTTTCAAGTTCGTTCAGGTTATAACCCTTTTTCAGCACCATTAAATTATTTGACTTCATCGCGTTAAACGGGCAGATATAAATACAGCGAAAACACATAATGCAGTTTTCACCGAACAGCGGGCGGTGTTCGCGAATTTGAATATTCTCCACCGGGCAGTGATTTTTGCAGATGCCGCAGCCCGTGCAGTTCACATTCACCGTGATGCTGCGTGGAAACTCAAACGTATGTTCTTTTTCAAGACGCGCAAGAAAAGCCCGTTCGCGGCTTAACTGCTCATCCGAACGCCGCACCCAGCCCGCCAGCACTTCGGCCAACACCTGGTTGACCTTATGCGGCACCGCCTGCAGCAGATGCATGGCCAGGTGATCGTTGGGCGTAAACATCCAGTTGGAAGGCATAACCAACATACGTTCATACACCACCCGCCCGCCTTTAGCCTCAATCTCCCGGCAAAGGCGATAGCGGCAGCCCGTATTGGGCCAGGCTTCACCACCCCCCGAAACCGAAATAACCGCCACTTCATGCCCTTCCAGATTGGTTTCTTTAAGCCAGTCATAAACCGGCAGCGGGGCGTCAAAAGCATGCAGTGGAAAAACCAGCAGCACCAGGTCATCGGGCAGCAGCGCCCGGGCGGGCGAACCGCTGCGCCGGTTGTTAATTGAACGATCCAGATCATTATGACTGAACGGAATGCCCCGCCGAAAACATTCCTGCTCAAAAGCGGTAACGATTCGTTTTACACCGCCGGTGCCCGAAAAAAATGTGATCTGAATTGAATTAATAAACATGCTCTAACTTCCTTCTCATTTGCAGCGCAAGCGAAGTGATAACCGATAAAAAATAAATGATGACCGATAATTAAAAATAGATCATGGGCGGCAGGGTAGGGCTTATCGTGATACGACTATTTTTAACACCTGCGTTTATAAAAAGATAGCTTCTCTCGGAAAAGCCGTCCCACAGGCAAACATGGGACGCTTCTCATAATTAATTGGCTGCAGGTTTTATACCAGATTTTAATCGGTTTATAAAATATTTATTACGATTTGCCGGCGATTACCGTCTGTCAAACAATTATATCGCTACTAAAAAATTGCCGGGGGGCTTTGATGATATACTCAATTTCACAAGGAGATTGCCTCATGATCAACATTCGCGATGCCGCCCCTGAAGACGGTCCGGCCGTTGCGGCCCTGATAAACGCTCTCGATTATCCCGATTGTGAAGGTTTTATCGTTGACAAAATCAACCAGGCTCGCAGCCACCCCGATGCCTGCCTGCTGGTGGCCGTGCAAGACGAAACCGTTGTGGGGTTGATCTCACTGCATTTTATTCCGCAAATTGCCCTGTCCGGCGATTTTTGCCGTATCAGTTATTTTTGCGTGCAAGCCGCCGCGCGCGGCCAGGGCATTGGCGCCCTGCTTGAAGAACGCGCCGTGCAGTTGGCCCGCCAACGCGGCTGCGACCGCATTGAAGTGCACTGCCACGCCCGCCGCAGCGCCGCCCATCGTTTTTATGACCGCCAGGGATACAACGAATCGCCCAAATATTTTATTAAACCATTATCACAATGAACGCGCCCCCCTCTCCACAAGAACGTATCAACGCCCTGGAAGCCGAAGTTCAAACATTAAAAGACCGTCTTAACCTGCTTGAATCCAATGTTTTACAGGTCAAGGTTTTGTTTGCACCCCTCAATGGTTTTGTGGCCTCGTTGGTCGCCGCTGCCCTTTTTGCCCTGGTTTGTTGTTCGGTATTTAAAGATGAACAACTACGTTTTTACCTGTATTATTTTGTGCCCATCTCCATCCCCTTTGTTTGTTTTCTCTTTGAGCGCCTGCGTTTTTATTATCGCCTGCCCCGTTTTCACCTGCCGCTGCTGGTAGATGCCGTTGTAGTAGGGCTTTCGTTGCTGCGTGCGGTTTACGAACTGCCTTTCATTTCGGGGCATGCCTTCTTTTTATGTTTTGCCCTGCTCACGGTTAAAAGTAACTGGGCGCGCATTCCAACCCTGTTGGTTTTATGCCAGGTAATTTATCTGAAAATTTTCGCCTGGCAGGATGCCACCCTCTGGGGTGGTCTGGCTGCCGCTCTTTTGGCCGCCTGCCTCTGGTATTTCCTTCCAAAAATTCAGCAACAAATAAACCTGCGTCAATCTTAGAGCGTTTTAAAACTCGCCCCGGCATCCGCTACCTCGCAGTAATACTTTTTAAGATTCACCGCTATAATAAAATTAACGGTTTTTGATTTGTTAAGATAACTTAAAGGCGGTTTCATGTCACGTTCTCGCCTGTTATTATGGGTTGTATGTCTCATTTTTTGCCTGGCCGCTTGGGCGCCACGCCAGTCGGCGCGTATTATTCGCGTGGGTTTATTCGAAAATTCCCCAAAAATTTACAGCGATGCCGTCGGTAACGCTGCCGGGTTCTGGCCTGACCTGCTTGAAGGCATTGCTGCCACTGAAAACTGGAATATCATCTGGGTGCGCTGTAGTTGGAATGCCTGTCTGGGTTTACTTGAGCAGGGCCAAATTGATCTGCTCCCTGACATGGCCTGGTCACAGGAACGCAGTACCCGTTTTTTGTATTCAAATGAAGTTGTTTTAAATAGCTGGTCGCGGGTGTACGTGCCGCAAGGTTCAAAAATCGAATCCGTACTTGATTTGCAGGGCAAAAAAGTAGCCGGTATGGATGGCAGTATTAATTTTATCGGGCCTGAAAGCATTCAGGATATGGCCCTGCGGTTTGGCATTCAAAGCACCTTCATTGAAAAAAGCAGCTATGATGATGTTTTTACCGCTCTCGAAAACCACGAGGTAGATGCCGGGGTGGTTAACAAAGATTACGGTAACTTTAATGAAAAGAAATTCTCCGTAGACCGGACGGCCATCATTTTTCAGCCCGGCGATTTACGTTTTGCTTTTAACCGCGAAAGCGGTTTAAGTCCCCTTTTGATTAAAAGCATAGACCAACAACTTAAATCTTATAAAGCAAACCCCAATTCCGTTTATTATCGCGCAATGGAAACCTACCTGGGTGAAAAAACGGCTCAAACCTCTTTGCAAAATATTCCCCTTTGGGTCACAAGTTTGTTGGTTGCCGGTGTAGTTCTGATCTTATTTTTACTGGCCGTAAATCTCACGTCACGCCGCCAGGTGACCCGCCAGACCGCTCAACTGCGCGCCAGTGAGCTGCGCCAGCAAGCGTTATTAAACAATATTCCCGATATGATCTTTCGTTTCAGCAAAGACGGCGTCTTTCTTGATTATCATGCCGCTGCGGATGAAATGGCGATTCTGCGCCCCGATCTCTTTTTAAACAAAAATATAACCGATGTTTTATCCGAAGAACTGGCCTCCGCCACCCTCAAATACATCCGCCAGGCTATTGATACACAGGCGGTACAGATCTACGAGTTCCAATCTTATTTCACCGACAATTTGCACGACTTTGAAGCGCGTTATACCGCCAGCGGGCAAGATGAAGTGATCGCCATCGTGCGTGATATAACCGCCCGAAAAAAAGCCGAACGGGAGTTGCGTGACAGCGAACAGCGCTACCAGACCCTGGCCAATGTGTCGCCGGTGGGCATCTTTCACACCGACAAAAACGGCTCAACCACCTATATTAACCCCACCTGGAGCCGCATTTCAGGCTGGTCGGCCGAAGAATCGATGGGGTTTGAATGGCTTAAAGCCGTACATCCCGAAGATCGAAAAATCATCAGTGAAAACTGGCAAAAATCGATTAATCTGAATAGCGTTTCGCTGGCCGACTATCGTTTCATCCGTCCCGATGGTTCCACCGTCTGGGTTATCGGTCAGGCAGTTCCGGAATTAAATTCAAACAACGAAATTGTCGGATATGTCGGCACAATCACCGATATCACCGATCGTAAACAAACCGAAGAAGCCTTGCAGCGCTCCATTAAAGCCGAAAGGGCCGCGCATGCCGTCAGCGAAACTCTGCAAGCCGCAAACCTGGCCCTCACACGCCCGCTCGAACCCGACGTAATTTTAGAGTTATTGCTGGCACATCTGAACCGCCTGATTCCCTTTGATACTGCCTGTGCCCTGCTCTTAAACGAAGACGGGCGGCTGGTGGCGCGCGCATTTAACAATAAACCTGCTCAAAGTATGCAGTGCAGCCGCAGCAATCACCCGGTAATTTATTCGGTCATTGATCGGGCCGATACGCTCTATATCGCCAATACCCGGGTTTACCCCAATTGGACTGCCCCCGACTTTATGGGCGAAAGTTTAAGCTGGTTGGGCGTGCCGTTGATCTCGGCCGGCCAGGTATTGGGGTTATTTTCACTGGGTAAAAACAAAGCCGATGCTTTCACCCGCCAGCACTGCGACCTGGCTGAGGCTCTCGCGGCTCAGGCGGCCATTACCATTCAAAACGCGCACCTGGTTGAAAGTTTGCAAAACCATGCCGCCGAGTTGGAACAGCACGTGGCCGAACGCACCGCCGAACTGGCCGGGCGTGTTTCGGAAGTTGAAGACCTTAACAGCGCCATGCTTTCATTGATGACTGACCTGCAAACCGCCGTTAAAAAAGCCGAGAGCGCCGACCGGCTTAAATCGGCTTTTCTGGCCACCATGTCGCACGAACTGCGCACCCCGCTTAATTCCATCATCGGGTTCACCGGCATATTACTGCAAAAAATGGTCGGGCCGCTCAGCCCGGAGCAGGAAAAACAACTTAAGATGGTACAAAGCAGCGCCCGGCATTTATTGGAGTTAATTAATGATGTGCTGGATATTTCCAAAATAGAAGCGGATCAGATGAGCATTAACTGCGAAACGTTTGACCTCGGCCTTTCCATTCAAAAAAGCGTGGACAAGATTTTACCGATGGCTCAAAAAAAGGGGCTGACGCTGACTTCATCGCTTGAACCATCCGTCATTGAAATCACCAGTGATCTTCGCCGGGTTGAACAAATTTTGCTTAATCTGTTAAACAATGCGGTTAAATTCACCGATCAGGGTAGCGTTTCATTAACCGGCCGTCTGCAAGATGATGAGTTTATCCGCATTCAAATCAAAGACAGCGGCATCGGCATAAAAAACGAAAACCTGCAAAACCTGTTCACCCCCTTCCGCCAGATCGACACCGGCATTACCCGCCAGTACGAGGGCACCGGCCTGGGGCTTTCCATCTGCAAAAAATTGGTGGAACTGCTGGGCGGGCAAATTTGGGTTGAGAGCGAATGGGGTAAAGGCAGCACTTTTTCGTTTACCTTACCTTACCGGAGGAACCGGGTATGAAAAACAAAATTCTCATCATCGAAGATAACGAACAAAACATGTACCTGCTTAATTTTATTCTGACGCAATCAGGTTATGAGGTCTTGCAGGCTTTTCACGGCAAAGAAGGTGTAACTCTGGCCTCACAACACCGGCCTGATTTAATTTTATTGGATATTCAACTTCCAATTATGGATGGTTACACCGTGGCGCGCGAACTGCGCAAAAATGAGGCTTTATCGACCGTACCCATTGTGGCCGTTACATCTTATGCCATGCCCGGCGACCGTGAAACTGCCCTGGCGGCCGGCTGCAGCGGCTATATTGAAAAACCGATCGATCCTGAAACTTTTATGGAACAGGTAACGTTTTATTTAAACACATAAAACAAAGCGAGTAAACTCATGCGTAAAATACTGATCGTTGACGATAATGCTCAAAACCTTTATATGCTTGAAGTTCTACTTAAAACTCACGATTTTGAAGTGCAGAGTGCTTCAAACGGGCTGATTGCGCTCGATCTGGCACGCAGTCAGACACCCGATATGATCATATCGGATATTTTAATGCCCTCAATGGATGGTTTCAGTCTTTGCCATGCCTGCAAGGCCGATGAAACATTAAGAAACATACCTTTTGTTTTTTACACGGCTACATACACCGAACCCAAAGACGAAACCTTTGCCTACAACCTGGGCGCGGATCGGTTCATCGTCAAACCGGTCGCTCCCGATGAACTTTTAAATTTGCTGCAAGAGGTTTTTGAAAACAGTCAAAATCAGTCACAGGCGGCGCCCCTGCAAAACCATTCAAAAGAAAGCCAGTATTATAAGGAATATAACGAGGTATTAATCAGCAAGCTGGAAGATAAGATGATGCAGCTTGAGCGCGCCAATAAACGCATGACTTCACTTTATCAGGCCAGTTGTGAACTGGTGACCTATAAATCGCCGGCCGATTTGGTTAATTCGGTACTGCAAGCTATGGTTAAAACGGCCGGTTACCAGCAAGCCAATTTTTTCACTTATGATGATAATCTGGAGCGTTTTATTTTGATGGATGCGGTCGGTTTTTCGGCTGAAACACTGACCATTTATCGGGATAATCTGATTTTTAAATTGGGTGAAAAACGCGGCCTGGTCGGCTGGGTGGCGCAAACCCGCCAGACGGTTAACATACCCGACACCTCGGCCTGTCCCGATTGGATTTTATTGGACCAAAGCATTTTATCGGCCCTGTTTGTGCCCGTTTATTACAAGGAAAAACTGCTGGGGGTGATTGGTCTTTCCAGCAAACAAAGAGGAGGTTTTACCTCTGATGATGAGCGTGATATCACCGCGCTGGCTAACAGCCTGGCCGTTTCCATTGAGACGCGTAAATTTGAAGAAGAAATCTTGCAGCTTAATGCCCGCCTTGAGCAGCGGGTGGCCGAACGCACCGCGCAGTTGCAGGAATCCAATCATGAATTGGAAGCTTTCAGTTATTCGGTCTCTCATGACCTGCGCGCACCTCTGCGTTCAATTGACGGTTTTTCACGTATTCTCTTTGAAGATTACGGCGAAATTCTGGGAGAAGAGGGTCACCGCCTCATTCAAACCATTCGCGCCAATACCGCCAAAATGGATAAGTTAATCACCAGTTTATTGGCGCTCTCGCGCATCAGCAAAAGCGAATTGAGAATTGTGCAAATTAATATGGGGGCTCTGGTGCATGCCGTTTATGAAGAGGCCATCTCACCGCAAGACCGCCAGTTGTTTACTTTTTCGGTTGATGAGCTTGCCTATTCTTACGGCGACCCGGTTTTATTGCGCCAGGTGTGGAGCAACCTGATTAGCAATGCCATTAAATACACCCGTCCCAAAGATGAGCGCACAATCAGGGTGAGTTGTAATACTGAAAACGATATGAACGTTTACCACATTCAAGACAGCGGCGTGGGTTTTAACCCCGAATATGCCAATAAACTCTTCGGGGTCTTTCAGCGTCTGCATCAAGCCGATCAGTTTGAAGGCACCGGGGTGGGCCTGGCCATTGTAAAACGCATCATTCAACGGCATGGCGGCCAGGTCTGGGCCGAAAGCAGCAGCGAGCAGGGCGCCATTTTTTCTTTTTCGCTTCCCAAAAACAAACCCGATCTGCCTGCACCAGTTGATTAATGACTTTTCACGTTTATTAATTTTTTTATAATATAATCTTTATACGGGCTAAATTTTATTGAGGAGGTAATTTCATGCCACGGCTTGTTTTAAACAACAAAACAAGGCTATTTGTATTTATAATGCTCTTGTTTTGTCTCCTCTCAGCCTGTTCATCTTTTTTACCGGAAAACCAGGCGGATTCCCAAATTAAAAATGGAGAGCTGTCCATGCCTTCGCCCATCGGTGCACAGGAATCTCTGCTGCGGTATGCCGTCTTTCCTGCACCGCCTTACATGATCGGCGCCAACGACCCGCAAGCCGGAATGAGCGGCATTGATGTGGAAATTGTGCAGGAAATCGCACGCCGCCTGCAATTAAATTTGGTTTATGTGAGCTGCACCTGGGAACGCTGTCTTGAATTAATGAAAAATGGCAAGGTTGATTTATTAAGCAGCGCCTATAAAAAAGCCGATCGTGAAGAGTATATGGCTTTTTTAGACCAGCCCTACCTTGACCGTTTACCCATCGCTTTTTATTATCTCAAAGACAACAACTACCAGATTAAATCTTATGAAGATCTTTACCGGTTTAAACGCGTGGGTGTTTTGCAAGGCGCATCCTATTTTGATCGTTTTGATACGGATGAGCATATCAACAAAGTGGAAGTGAGCTCTCAAGATCAGCTTTTTCCCATGCTGCTGGCCGGTCGTCTGGATATTATTGCCGGTTATACTCCCACTGAAAACTATCACATTTATACCGAAGGTTACAGCGACAAAATCAAACGCTCATTTTTTGTATATCATGACGATTCATCCATTTTTATGGCCATCAGTAAAAAATCTTTGTTTATGACCGGCCGCCTGGACGATTTTAACCGTATCAATAACGATTTATTAAAAGAGGGTTTTATTAAAGGAATCATTAACGCTTATTATGCCCGCTATCATTAAAAATTTTATCAATTCGTTTCGTAAACGTACCATTACCGGTGATTTAACCAACGGTCTGACCATTTCAGCCTGCGTAGTTATGTTTTTTTTCGGATTGTTTAATTACAGCGTCTCGGTTCAGCAGATTTATCAAAACCTGCATAATCACGCAAATGATACGGTTCAAAAGATGTCTGAAATTTTATCGGTGCCTTTGTGGAAACTGGATAACGACACCATTCAAAAAATCGGCCAGTCTTTTTTGCAATCCGAAGACGTTGCCGGGCTGCGCATCAGTGATGAAAACAACCGTCTGATCTTTAATTCAAGCTCTACTGAAGACGATCTCATCCACACCGTTGCCCCAATTTATTACCAGGGTTATATCATCGGTCAGGTGGATGTTTACATTTCCACCAGTCCCATCCTTGATTTGCGTTTAAATATTATCCGCTCAACCTTGCTGGCCACTATTTTTGTCATTTTAACGCTGCGCCTGGTAACCCACTTCATGCTTCAGCGTTTTTTAATCACTCCCATGCAAGACCTGATTCACGGCATGGATACCATTGCCTCCGGCAGCGATTATCACGGGTTAAAATCGGTGCCACAGCAGGATATGAACCAGATTGTTCAACGGGTTAATCTGCTTTCGTACCAGATTGGCGAACGGGTGGAAGATCTGCGGCGCAGCGAAGAACGCTTTCGGCAGGTTATCACTTCCATCAGCGACATAATCTATCAAATTGAGATCACCAAAGGCAGTAAACCGTTGATCCACTACAAATCACCGCACGTCGAATTGTTAACCGGCTACCCCCTTGCGCAATCCATGGACGACTGGAGTTTCTGGCGGAATATAATTCTTCACCCTGACGACCGGGAAATTGGCGATAAACAATGGCAAAACCTGTTTAACGGCATCAGCAGCGAGGCTGAATACCGCATTATTCATCAAAACGGCAAGATCATCTGGGTGCGTGACAACGCCCGGGTGGAACTCAGCGGCGATCATTTGATGGCTTACGGCATTATCAGTGACATCAGTGAGCATAAAAAGGTTGAAGAATCGCTGCGCGCCGAAACTGCCGAACGCAAGCTGGCTGAAGAAGAATTAAGAAAGTACCAGGGGCATCTCGAAGAGCTGGTTTCGGCCCGCACACTCGAATTGCAGACCCTCAACAAAGAACTGGAAAGTTTCGCTTACAGCATCTCACATGATCTGCGCGCCCCGCTGCGCCATATTGACGGTTTTTCTCATGCCCTGCTCGAAGATTACGGCGATCAAATTCCACCCGAAGCCCTCGATTATTTACAGCGAGTGCGCAAAGGGACCCAGCACATGAGTGACTTAATCGACGGGCTGCTGCGCCTTTCACGCCTCACCCGCCAGCCGCTCACGCTCGAGAGTGTGCAGCCTGCTTTAATCATTCAGGCCGCGCTTGATGATTTAAGCATCGAGCAGGAAAAACGCGTGATTGACATTGATTTAAAAGACCTGCCCGAATGTCAGGCCGACCCCATTTTATTACGCCAGGTATATATCAACCTTTTAAGCAACGCCATCAAATACACGCGCCCGTGCAACCCGGCCCGCATTGAGGTGGGTTGCATGCAGCAGGATGGCAAATGTGTTTATTACGTACGTGATAACGGCATTGGTTTTGACCCCGTTTATGCCGATAAATTGTTTGGCGTCTTTCAACGTCTGCACACCGAAAGTGAATTTTCAGGCACAGGCGTCGGCCTGGCCATTGTGCAGCGCATCATTCACCGCCACGGCGGCAAAATTTGGGCCGAAAGCCGGCTCAATCAGGGCGCCGTTTTTTATTTCACGTTAGACTAATCTTCCTGCATCAAATCGATAAAACTTTCCACGACATCCGGGTCGAAAAGCACATCCGAATTATCGCGCAGATAACTCATGGTTTGTCGGCGGCTCCACTTGTCGCGATACGGGCGGGTAGAGGTCAGGGCATCCCACACGTCCACCACCGCAAAAATACGCGCCGGCAGCGGGATATCTTCGCCCTTTAATCCCAGCGGATAACCTGTTCCATTCCAACGTTCCTGATGAAAATAAGGAATATCCAGCGCAGGTGACAAAAACTTAATCCCTGAAAGCATATCATAGGCATAAGTGGGATGCCGGCGCATGATCTCCCATTCGTTATCATCCAAAGGGCCCGGTTTAAATAAAACATGATCCGGAATGCCCATTTTGCCGATATCGTGCAGCAGCGCCCCGCGCCGGATATGTTCAATATTTCTTTCTTCAATGCCCATCTTGCGCGCCAGGTTAATGGTTAAATTGGTCACCCGGCGTGAATGTCCTTCGGTTTCCAGGTCGCGCATTTCAAGCGCCCGCGCCCAACCTTCAATAGTGATGTCATAGGCATTTAATAAATCGTCGTTTAAACGCCTGAGATGGTTATATAAAAAGCCGTTATCCAGGGCAATGGTGGCCTGCCCTGCCAGGGTTTCCATAAAATCAAGCCATTCCTGATCCGGGTGAATGGCCGTGCGGTTAAACAATTCCATCGCGCCACGCATTTCGCCTTTGGCAATCAACGGCGCGCAATAATAAGCCACAAAGTTTTCCATTGAAAGTGCACGCAGAGAATTGGGTGCGTTTCTTAAGTCGTTAATCACCACCAATCTGCCGTCCAGCAGCGCCTGCCAGGGGTAACCCTTGCCCCGTTCAAGGTGCGTCGAAGCGATCGCTTCTTCATTAATAAAACCCAGGCTGGCAGCATAATCAAGATGGTTGGTCTTTTCGTTTAATAATAAAATTGCCCCGGCATCTATATGCAGTTCTCCCAGGGTAATTTCCAAAACCAGTTTAAGGGTCTTGTTCATATCCTGCGAGTTGGATATGGATGTATCAATCGAGCGCAACGAAGCCAGGCGCTGCAACTGGCGCTGCAAACGCTCCTCGGCGCGGCGGCGCCCGGTCATGTCGCGCCAGATGGCGAAATAAACCTTTTTACCCTGCACGGGTGTCACCGTCATGGATACTTCGGCATAAATTTCTTCCGCATCATTTTTGTGACATAACCATTCGTAACTTACCGATTCCTTTTCGCCCGCTTCTTTCATCATCCGGTTGTTTTTAACATAAGAGCGTTCGCCGTCCGGCTGAAAATCGGGAGAAAACTCCAGCAGCGAATGGCCGATGAGCTGCGATTTGTGGGTAAATTTCAGCAAGCGTAAAGCCGCCTCATTACAATCCAGCACAAAACTTTCATCCAACAAAAACATGGCATCCGCCGAATGTGCAAACAACAGGTTAAATTTGTTTTCACTCTCGTGTAATGCCAGTTCAATGTGCCGGCTCGAGGTCAGATCACGCAGCATGCCGATAAAGGTTTCCTGTGAACGGCTGAAGGTGGTGTGGCAGAATAACACACTGCCATCCTTGTGCAGGTAACGATTATATACCTCGCCGCTGCTGCGCTGGTTTGATATTAATTGAGACAATACCTGCCGGTTTAAACAGCGGTCATCGGGGTGTACAAAATCAAAAGCCAGGCGTCCCTGCAATTCATCCTGGGGGTAACCCAACATTTCACCATAAACCCGGTTGAATGACTTAATCCGCCCGTCGGCTGCAAAATACACCACGCCATAACCGGCATGTTCAAAAGTATCGCAAAATAACAAGGTGGTATGTTTTAATGAATTTTCAAGCTCTTTTTGGTACGAGATATCCAACGTTGTGCCAATTAACTTTGCCGGCCGCCCTTCACCGTCATTAATTAATTTGCTTTCCTCATGAATAAAACGCACTTCGCCATTGGGGCGAATAATACGAAAGCCACGAATGCCGGGCTGCGCCTTCTGAATATGCACATCGGGACCATCTGAAAAACAACTTCTATCCTCCGGGTGCACTGCCGCGGCATATGCCTGCAAATTTGCCGGAGGTTTTACTCCGTAAATTTTAAACATATCCGACGACCAGATTAAACGCTGCTCGGTAATAATCCATTCCCAATGCCCCACCAAATGCGGTTGGGTTGCCATTTGCGCCAGCGAATCGCCCGTTACAGGCACATTAACCGTGGGAAGGTGTTTTGCTGCGTTCTGTAAACTTTCTTGATTCAGGCTTTCTTCAATGAAGACCGTCAGATTTTCAAGACAGGCTTTGTTAATCACATAACTTGCACCCACGCGCAGCGCCTCGTGTTGTAATTGATCTCCGGGGGCATCGCATAAAATAATGAGGGGCAGGTTCGGCCTTTCCCGTTTTAAGAAAGTAACAATATCCAGGTGGTTAAATCCGGGAAAACTTAAATCAGCCAATAAAACCTGATAAGAGTCGTTTTTTAATGCGTCAATCAGTTCTTTATAGGTTGTCGCTTCATGGATCACATAGGCGTGATCGTTCTTACCGGTTAAAAAATTTTTAACCTGTTTGCGATCATCGCAACGCGAATCAACATAAAGTAGTTTGATTGGTGATTTACCCATCCGCTATTAGATGCTCTATTCTGTTTGTAAAAAAATTGGGACAATCTACAGCCTTGTCCGCGATGAAAAGCTATTAACCAGATATTTTAGTGCAAGAATCAAGCCAGATTCTCAAAAAAAAGCCTATCAACTGCGGATAGTCTTCCGGAAGACAAAATCGGCCTTTTAAAATTATACTTGCAAAGCGAAATAATCATTAGCTTTTTTAACCGCCTGGCAGGCATCCACAGCCGAAAAGAGCGCGCCAATTTCCTGGGCCAGACCGGGTTTTTTAACAAAGGGCAGTCCCCCCACCATTATGGGAATATTCCCCAGGCCCTGATATTCCAGTTCATTTTTTAATTCCATAAAACGCGGCAGATGATAATCAACGTTAATTGAA
>JAJTBH010000072.1 GCA_021287005.1 Anaerolineae bacterium | reverse complement strand
ATAAACCACAATTATTCATAAATAATCCGGGTTTTTAACAATTGATGATTAAATACTGAGCCACCCTATTTATTATTGGTCGTCTCCCCCCCCACACCTTCTCCCTTCCAGGGAGAAGGCCGGGATGAGGGTCAGCCCCCACCTCTTATCGATCCCCCACCACAATCCCCTTCTGATGGGTCAATTTTCGCGAAAACAGACCCTCCAGAAGATCATAAAATTCACCCACATTCTGCGTCGTCACCAGTTTCAAACGCGTCTCCGCATCGATATCATAAATCGACGTATACGACTTAATAAACTTGCGGAATAAAATCAAACCGTAATCCGCCGAATAATGGGAAATGCATAAATCCAGGTGCCTTTTCGCCGATTGGTAAACCAGTTCCTGCGGCGCCTCCCAACGCTCATACCCGCTGAACATCCACGGGTTTAACCTTGCCGCCCGTCCGATCATCACCCCGTCGCAGCCGCTATAATCCATCATTTTTTGAATATCCCCCGCCAGGCGCACATTACCGTTGCCGATCACCGGAATCGATACCTGCCGTTTAATCTCGGCAATCGCCTCCCAATTTGCCTCTCCCCGGTATCCCTGCAAACGCGTCCTTCCATGCACCGCCAGCATTTTTCCGCCGTTATCCTCAATAATCCTGGCTATCTCCAGGTAATTCAGATTATTATCATCCCAACCCAACCGGATTTTCCCCGTAATCGGGATATTTAACGCCGCCGTCAGCCCCTTAAAAATCGCCGCGATTTTTTCCGGCGATTTTAACAAACCCGACCCGGCCCCCCGTGCCGATACCGATTTGGCCGGGCAGCCCATATTAACATCCAAAATGTCCGCGCCGCGTTCCTGAAGTTTAATCGCCGCCTTAATCATCCGCTCCGGGTCCTCATCGTAAATCTGATAAACCACCGGCCGCTCTTCCTCCAGAAATTCCAGGCGTTTTTCATACCCCGGGCGCCTGGCGTAAATGATATCTTTGGCATTGATGAATTCGCTGTAACTCATCGCCGAACCCAGCTCCCTTGCCAGCACGCGAAAAGGCAGGTCCGAATAACCGTCCATCGGTGCCAGAATCGCCTTGCCGTAAACCGCCACCGCACCAACCTTGAATTGAATTGGTTTATCCATCGTATCTTTGTTGTTTAATAAGTGTCCATCCATAAAAAAACCTTTTCCAACCTGCATCCGCACCACCCTGCCGGGTTAAAGACGATGTAAGTGGTACAGCCTGAACTTTAACATATTTTGCGTTATTTTGCATAACCTTTATTTTTCCATTTTCATCTACTGCCTCAATCCATATCCCGACCAATAGTGTCACACACGCCCTTCCCGGTGCCGGTCAAACGGCCTGCGCACACGATCGCTGGTCTATGGCGGCTTAAAAAGTTTTGACCGCACCGCCTTGCGAAATGTTTCTTTTTTACCCATCCATCCCGCTATTCTCATTGACTTGAATCTACTCACCGGTGAAGGGTTGGACGCAAGCTGAACGGCAGAAACTCCACATTCAGCCCTGGTCGGGTGCAGGGTCAAGCCACCTGCGCGGTGCACATGAGTCTCTGCGGCTGGAAAAAGTGCAGACCGCACCGCTTTGCCAGATTTGAGCGCAGGATGGGTGCGGTCAAAGATCGACCACACTCTACACAAAAGCTTGTGAGTAATTATATTGACTTAATAGAACGTATATTCTATAATATTGTTGTCTTAATCTGTTTTTCCTTTTCACTCAAGGAGCCTCCCCATGTCCGACACCCCTGCCGTCAAACGCAGCCGCGGCGCCCAGCCCGGCAATATCAACGCCATCAAACAGGGCTTTTATGCCCAACATTTTAACCCCGAAGAAATATCCGGCCTCGAAAACATCGAAAAATTCACCCTGCTTGACGAAATAGCCATGCTGCGCGTCCTCATTCGCCGCGTGGTCGATAAAAGCGCCGCCAACACCACCATCCTCGAAGATATCGAAAGCCTTCGCCAGGTCTCCATTGCCAGCCTCTGCCTTAACCGACTCGTCCGCACCCACCTCATCCTGCCCCGTCCCGGCTCCAAAACCGTTTTAGACCACGCCCTCCGCGAACTCGACGAGCTCATTGAAGATTGTGACCGCCGTTTTCCGCCCGGCAAATACAAATAATCCCATAATTGAAAAATATTCGTTTTTATTCGTTTTTTTTAAAACGAATAAATATTACCCGCTCTATGACCCCCTCACTGTCTTGACACATGGGACAGCATCCCATAAAATGGGACAATATCTTTTTAAAAGGTGCTCTTTCATGGCGGATTCTAAAAACACCCTGTTAACCCATGCCGTTAAGGTACTCGACTGCTTCTCCTTGTTGCAGCCCGAGTTGGGTGTGCGCGAGGTGGCCCGCCTGACCGGCCTTTCAACCTCCACCGCCGGCCGTCTGATGGCCGCCCTCAAGGAACTGGGGCTGCTCAAACAAAATCCGCTCACCCGCGTTTATTATATGGGCACCAAACCGCTCGAATGGGCCGGCGTGGTCAGCGCCACCCTCGACATCCGCACCAAAGCCCTGCCCTACATGGAAGACCTGCACCGCAAAACCAACGAAACCATCAGCCTCTACGTGCCCGAAGGCAACGACCGCCTCTGTGTTGAGCGCATCGAAAGTTCTTACCACGTGCGCATCGTCAACTGGGTCGGGCGCCGCCTGCCCCTGCATGCCGGTTCGGCCGGCAAAGCCATTCTGGCTTTCATGCCCGCCGCCCAACAGGAAGTCATTTTGGCTTCTTTGGCCTTAAAACCCTTTACTGATAAGACCATTGTTGATATTAATGATTTACGCCGCGAATTGCTCGAAACCCGCCGCCTGGGTTACGCCGTCAGTCATGGCGAATGGGTGCTTGAGGCTTCCGGCGTGGCCGCCCCGGTGCTGAACCGCCAGCAGGAAGTGCTGGCAGCCCTGTGTATCTCAGGCCCGTCACAGCGTTTCGCTGAAGAACACATGCCGCTTTTTATTAAAGAAGTAACCTCCGCGGCCCGCTTGTTATCAAATGAAATTGGATAAACATTCATCAACAGGATGAATTTTGCACGAAACCTTTAAGGAGAAGCTATTATGGACTGGAAAAAGTACAACCCACCCGAAGAAGTTCGCCAGATTTTATCGGTCAACAAACGCGTCACCATCATCAGCACCAGCGATGAATTAACCGACCTGGCCGTGGGCGGCCCCAATTGTGATTCATTTGAGGTCACTTACGACGTGCCCGGTTTTGGCCGTGTGGTCGAAGCCACCGTGGCGCGCGTGCGCAACGGCATTTCCGCCAACTACACCACACCCTACATGCGCCGCCGCGATCCCGACGCCCTCGTCGTGGGTGATAATAATCCGTCCAATAAGGAAACATTCGCCCAGCGTTTCGGTTACGATTTTTCCATCCTGCGTGATAAAACTTTTAACTGGTTAACCAAAACACCCCTCATCATGTATGGTTTTATCTCCGGCAAACCGGGCATGGGCGTTGACTCCCTGGTTTTGGCTCCCGCCAATGCCGGCTTTTTTGCCTTTGGCCTGGCTTTGTTGCAGGGCATCATTCCTTACGATGAAATTCCCAAAGATTTTAACCCCAAAGCCGTCATTTATGTCGCCCCGCCCTTCCGTTACACCGACCTGGGTGGCAATCAGGTGGTCGTCCACAACCGCACTGCCGACACCTACGAGATTTTCTCCTATAACCTTTACCCCGGCCCCAGCGCCAAAAAAGGCGTTTACGGCATCTTGATCGACCTCGGCGAAAAAGAGGGTTGGGTAACGGCTCACTGCGCCACGGCTCAGGTTATTACCCCCTATGACAACGTCGTCACCATCATGCACGAAGGCGCCAGCGGCGCCGGCAAAAGTGAAATGCTCGAACAAAGCCACCGCGAGCCGGACGGGCGATTAAAACTCGGCAAAAACATCATCACCGGTGAAGAGCGCTTTTTATCCATCCCGCGCTCCTGCGAAATTCGCCCGGTCTGCGATGATATGGCCATCTGCCATCCTTCGCAAAAGGTCGAACCCGGCAAACTGACCGTCACCGACGCCGAAGACGCCTGGTTTGTGCGCACCAACCACATCACCGACTACGGCACCGATTTAACCCTCGAACGCCTCACGGCGCGCCCGGCCCGCCCCCTGCTTTTCCTCAATATCGATGCCGCCCCCGGCAGCCGCGCCCTCATCTGGGAACACACCGAAGATGAACCCGGCAAACCCAATTCCAACCCGCGTGTCACCCTGCCGCGCGCCGTGATGCATAACGTGGTGGATGGCCCCGTCGCGGTGGATATCCGCAGTTTCGGCGTGCGTACCCCGCCCTGCACGCGTGAAGCGCCCAGCTACGGCATTATCGGTCTCTTTCACATTTTGCCGCCGGCCCTGGCCTGGATCTGGCGTCTGGTCTCGCCGCGCGGTCACGATAACCCTTCCATCATTAAAAGTGAAGGGCTCGAAACCGAGGGTGTCGGTTCTTATTGGCCTTTTGCCACCGGTTTAAAAGTAAAACAGGCCAACCTCTTATTGCACCAGTTTGTCGAGTTTCCGCGCACGCGTTATATTCTGACCCCCAACCAGTATATCGGTGCCTGGAAGGTCGGTTTTATGCCGCAGTGGCTGGCGCGTGAATATCTGGCGCGGCATGGTTCGGCCAAGTTCCGTCCCGACCAGCTTAAACCTTCGCGCTGCACCCTGTTTGGTTCCACGGTAAAACAGTTGTTGATTGAAGGCAGTTTGATTACCCCCTGGTTCTTAAACGTTGAAACCCAGCCCGAAGTCACCGAAGAAGCTTACGACAAAGGCGCTGAACAACTGTATGTCTTTTTCAAAAAATGCCTGGGCGATTTT
Organism: Anaerolineae bacterium; assembly: GCA_021287005.1. GTDB lineage: Bacteria > Chloroflexota > Anaerolineae > Anaerolineales > Anaerolineaceae > JAJTBH01. The sequence continues at coordinate 8,859 of JAJTBH010000072.1, read as the reverse complement.
ATGGATAACAACCTCGACGCACTCGGCAGACAGATTATTGAATGTTGTCTCGACCACGGCAGCGTGGAAGATTACGAACGCCTCATTCCCGGCGGATAAAATTATTGATTGCGAGGAGAAGCCATCATGAAGATAAGAGATAAAATTGCAGCCCAACTGCCCGGCTGGCGTGAGCGGGTGCGAAAACTGGTCAAAGAACACGGCGATTATAAAGTGGGGGATGTTACCGTCGAACAGATTTACGGCGGCATCCGCGGCGTGCAGATTCAGGTGACCGATATTTCTTACGTCGACCCCATGCAGGGCATTCGCCTGCGCGGTTACACCATTCCCGAAGTGCTTAAACTGCTGCCCAAGGCCCAGGGCTCCGAATATCCCATGGCCGGCGGTCTCTATTATCTTCTTATGGTTGATGAAATGCCCACCCTCGAAGACGCTCTCGAAGTGGAAGGTGAATGGAAAGCGCGCTCGGCCATCCCCAGTTATGTATATAAACTGCTGCGTGACATGCCCCCCGACACCCACCCCATGACCCTCTTCACGCAGTGCATTCTGGCGCTGCAAAACAGTTCTGTTTTTGTGCGCCAATATCAGGAGGGCATCGCCAAGGTTGATTATTGGGAATCCTATCTGGAAGATAGTCTTAACCTCACCGCCAAGGTGCCGGTTCTGGCCGCTTTCATCTATAATCTTAAATATCGTGACGGCAAAATGGATACGCCCAACCCCGCTCTGGATTGGAGCGCCAACTTTGCCCATATGATCGGCCGCGAAGACGACCTGGAATATCAAGACCTTTGCCGGCTCTTTTTTGTGCTGCACTCCGACCACGAAGGCGCCAACGTCAGCGCGCACACCTCACACCTGGTGTCTTCGGCCCTCTCCGATGCCTATTACGCATGCGCCGCCGCCATGACCGGTCTGGCCGGGCCGCTGCACGGGCTTGCCAACCAGGAATGTTTACGCTGGTTGTTAAACGTGCGTGATTATTTCGGCGGTTTTTTGCCCACCCCCAACCAGCTTGAAACCTATGCGCACGAGTTATTAAAAGCCGGGCGCGTCATCCCCGGTTATGGCCATGCCGTGCTGCGCATCACCGACCCGCGTTTCACCGCTCAGTATGAGTTTGCCCAGCGCCACCTGCCCGAAGACGACCTGTTTAAACTGGTCGATCTGATTTACCAGGTGCTGCCGGGTGTCTTAAAACGTTATGCCAAAATCAAAAACACCTTCCCCAATGTGGATGCCATCAACGGCACCCTGCAATATCATTACGGGGTGCGTGAATACGAATTTTATACCGTGCTCTTTGGCCTCAGCCGTATTCTGGGCATCACCGCGCACGCCGTTTGGGCGCGTGCTCTGGGTAAACCGATTGAACGCCCCAAATCCTTAACCACCAAAATGTTAGAGGATATGGTCTCCGGCAAATGAACGGCAAACGCATCATTATCAAATTCGGCACGTCCACGCTGACGGCCGGTACACCGCATATTTCACTGGCGCGCCTGTTTGACCTGGTGCGCCAGATTGCCGGTTTGCGCGCGGCCGGGCATCGCATCGTTTTGGTGTCCTCCGGCGCGGTGGCGGCCGGGCGCGAGGTATTAAACTACCCCGAACTGCCCCGTTTTATCCCCGCCAAACAGATGCTTTCGGCCGTCGGCCAGCCGCATCTGATGGGTCTTTATGATCAGTTTTTCAGCATGTTTAAAACCCCTATGGCCCAGGTGTTGTTAACCCGTGAAGACCTGGCCGACCGCAACCGTTATCTCAACGCGCGTAACACGTTAAACGCGCTGCTTGACCAAAACATCATCCCGATTATCAACGAAAACGACACGGTCGCCACGGAAGAAATCCGCGTGGGGGATAATGATACCCTCTCGGCAATGGTGGCTACCCTGGTGGAAGCCGACCTGTTGATTTTACTGACCGACCAGGGCGGTTTATTCACCGGCGACCCGCGCCACGATCCCAATGCCCGTCTGGTGCCCCTGGTCGATAGCGCGGAAATCGGCGAAGAAATTTGGGCTTCCGCGGGCGGTTCCGTCAGCGGCCTCGGCACGGGCGGCATGTTTACCAAACTGCGCGCCGCCGATCTGGCGCGCCGCGGCGGCACCACGGTGATGATCGCGCGCGGCAGCGATACCGATATTTTGCTGCGCCTGGCTGCCGGTGAAAACCCCGGCACCTGTTTCACGCCCGTGGTCAGCGCCATTGAAAGCCGCAAACGTTACCTGCTCTCCGGCATGCGCGCTTCAACCGCTTTCATTCATGTGGATGAAGGCGCCGTGCGCGCTCTGAAACGTAACGGCAGCCTGCTGCCGGTCGGCGTCAAAACCATCGAGGGTGCCTTCGAGCGCGGAGATACGGTTAAAGTGCTCAGCCCATCCGGCAAAGAAATTGCCCTGGGTATGGTCAACTATGATTCTCACGAAACCGGCCTTTGCGCCGGGCACCGCTCAAGCGACATTGAAGGTCTGCTGGGGTATACTTACGGTGAAGAAATCATTCACCGCAGCAATCTGCTTCTGTTATAAACATTCCGGCCGCTCGAATGATATTGAATCGTTCCCGCGCAGCCGCGTCATTGGGTCACCCACCCACGGAGGTGTGTATGTTGTTAGAAATGGGAAAACGCGCCCGGTTTGCCGCCCGCTCGCTGGCGCTGGCTCCGGCGATTAAAAAACAAAATATGCTTGAAAGCCTGGTTGATTTAATCCGCCTGAATATTGATGCCATTATTCAGGCCAACCAGGTGGATATAAGCGCCGCCCAACAGGCCGGTCTGGATGCCGCCATGATCGACCGTCTGATGCTTAACGAAGCCCGTCTTCAAGGCATTTGCAGCGACCTGCTGCGTGTGGCCGCCCTGCCCGACCCGGTGGGCGAAACTTTCGACGCGAGTGAACTGCCCAATGGGTTAAAACTTTGCAAAAAACGCGTTCCGCTGGGTGTGCTGGCCGTCATTTATGAGTCGCGCCCCAACGTCACCCTCGATATCAGCGGTCTGGCTTTAAAATCGGGCAATGCCGTCATTTTACGCGGCGGCAGCGAAACCATTCACACCAACCGCTGCCTGGTTAATCTGGTGCGTTCGGTGCTCGAAGCCGAAAATTTGCCGGTCGATTCCGTGCAGTTTATCGACAGTCCCGACCGCAGCCTGGTGGCCGAATTATTAAAAATGCATGATGCTATCGACATGCTCATCCCGCGCGGCGGAGCCGCCCTGCACCGCTTCTGCCGTGAAAACAGCCTGATTCCGGTCATCACCGGCGGCATCGGCATCTGCCACCTGTATGTTGATGAAAGTGCCGACCTGCCCCAATCCATCGAGGTGATCTGTAATGCCAAGGTGCAGCGTCCCACCGTTTGTAACGCGCTGGATACGGTGCTGGTGAACCGCAAGGTGGCCGCAGACTTTTTGCCGCGCCTGGTGCAGCACCTCGCCGTTTATGGCGTCAGTTTCCGCGCCGACGGCTCGGCCCTGCCTTACCTGCCCGCAGAAAACGACGGCCGCGTTTTACCCGCCGGCCCCGATGACTTTGACACCGAATGGCTTTCACTGGTGCTGGGTCTGAAAGTAGTCGATTCGCTTGATCAAGCCATCGCCCACATCACCCAACATTCCACCGGCCACTCCGACGGCATTCTCACCGCCGACCCGCACAATGCTGATCTTTTTGTGGCCACCGTCGACTCTGCCGCGGTTTATGTTAACGCCTCCACCCGCTTCACCGATGGCAGCCAGTTTGGCCTGGGCGCCGAAGTGGCCATTTCCACCCAGCGCCTGCACGCCCGCGGCCCCATGGGTCTGCGTGAGCTGACCACTTACAAATGGGTCTGCATCGGCAATTACCATACCCGCGTTTGATCGTCGGTCCTTCAGCCCCGCCGGAGCGTTACTTGTCGAACGGTTCTACATAAATTGAACGAATCTGATGTAAATAAACCGATAATGGCACCAAAAAACCGATGGAAAGACCCATTTCTACAATCAATTGAATGGATAATGCCGGAATATACCCGATCAGAATTGGGATTATTCCGATTGGAAATACCATGATTATTAACGTATCCGCGAGTTGAAAATACGGCATCGCCAGGAAACTGGACGTTATTAACGCCAAAAACAATTCTTGTTTATTCTTATGTAAGGGTACTACCGGCAAAAACAATAAATAAGTAAAAGGGCCTATCCATTTATAAAGCGAGATATCTCCCCATCGGTCCAAAAAATGATTATCCCGTGATCTGGATAAAATGTTCAATATCCATCCCGGGTAATGAATGAAAGAGAAAACAATTCCGATAACCGGAATAAAACATACTTTTATGCGCTCTTTCCAGGAGATGTCGGCAAATAACCACAAAAAAAATGCCACAATACCGGCCGACTGTGGTTTGGCAATTGAAACCAGCAGCATAATGCCGGCTAAAACCCATTTTTGTTTGTGCAGCGACCACCAAAATAATGCCAGAACGCCGCAAAAAACACCTGTCATGCCACCCCAAAACAGGGTGCAAAATATTTGATAGGACAATAACGCAAAAATACAATTTCCATTAAAAACCCTGGCCGCAAACCATACGCCCATAATTCCCAAAATTGACCAGGTAATGGCGCCGGCTTCAAAAGGCAACAATGAAAAAAGATGAAAAACAGGGATTAACCAATAACCATAAAAGTATTTATTAAAATCGCCTGAAGCCGTATTTAGATAAAATTGATAATCCTGCAAACAGCCTACATCAAAAGCTGATTCTTTAAAAAAAATGACCACATATGAAACATAAGTAATTAGAAATACAATAATTCCAAACTCAGGTAATGTCGGTTTACGATAAATTCTTCTATCCATCATCTGAATATCAAACATGGTTTTAATTCCCCCCTTATTAAATTGTTAATGACGCCCCACTTTGAAAAAAATTACAGTCCTTTTTATTGAATAAACTTTGGCTTTAATGTAATTTGGTTAACTTTAGCATAACTGGAAATTTTTAAACAACCGTTTAACCATGTATTTTCCGGTTAATAAACGAGGTATTTGAGGCAAAGGTCCGACCACCAGCCCGCCTCATTCATGAGGCAGGCTGGTTTGTTGACACCATCGTGCACCTGAAAGGAGATTATTTCCCAAACCGGATCTGTTACTGTCGATAAACCGGGTATAAATAATTCCAATCCGGTCAGCTAATTTTCCGTTCAGCAATTTTTTCTACTGATTTTTTTACTTACACCTTATCCATTGAGGGGCAGGCTCAGGCTAAAACAGGCTCCGCCTTCCGGTTTGTTTTCCGCCTTAATCACCCCGCCCAACTGGTTCACAGCCACACGCACAATTGCCAGCCCCAACCCGCTGCCCGGCAGGTTTGATGCACCGGCCCCGCGGTAAAACCGTTCAAAGATACGCTCCTTATCCTCCGGGTTAATTCCGGGGCCGCTGTCTTCCACCTGAATGACGGCCAGACCCTGCTCGCAGGTCAAAAACAGCCCCACCTGACCGCCGCCGGGTGTAAATTTCAGGGCATTATCCAGCAGGTTTTCCAGGACCTGCGCCAGGCTGTATTCATCCGTTTTAAGCCGAATATCTTTTTCAACGTCCAGATTAAACTTTAAATCATGTTGTTCAGCCCGTCCGGCATAGGTTTCACCCAACTGGCTTAATAAAGCCGACAAATCCAACCATTGTCTTTGCAACGGCAGCCCGGCCTCAAAACGCGAGAGTTTTAAAAGTTCGTCCACCAGTGATTGCAAACGTAACACCTCGGCTTGCGAGCGTTGTAAAGCCGCATTATTCTGCTCTCCGTTTGCCAGTTCCAAATCGGTGCGCAAAGCCGTGATGGGGGTCTGAATCTGGTGGGCAGCGTCGGCCACAAAACGCTGAAGTGATTGAATGGTCGTCTGCACACTGCCGGCCATGTGGTTAAACGAACGTCCCAACTCGCCAAATTCATCCATCCGGCCGGTCTCATCCACACGCACCGCCAGGTCGCCCAGGCTCATGCGTTGGGCTGCGCCGGTTAATGTGGTCAGGGGGGCGCTGATCCATTGGCTGGTCCACCAGCCGGCCAACACGGCAATTAACAGGGCCAGAATCGTCGCCATAACCAGGCTGTAAACCACACTGTTGACGATTTCCTGCCCATAGGCCGGACCTTCTGAAATCTCAAGGTTTGCCAGCGTTTTCCCATCCGCACCGGTTACCGGCAGAGAAACCACCTCGCCGGATCGATCCAAGGTTGTTGCAACCATCTCTGTGGCGGTGATCAGCGGGCTGGCCTGTTTATAGGTAACGTTCCCGCCCAGTTTTAAACCGTAAATGGTGCTGTTTACCGTCTCCGGGTTCGAAATGAGCACATCCGGCTCGGATGCGGATGAAAATCTGAATAATCCCAGGCTCGGTTTACGTATGGCGATGGTTTCATCTTTATTTTTTATCACAATAATCGAATCCACAGCTTTAGCTTCGTTTGTTATCGTCGTCGACCCATTCGCCGGCAGAGTCGTTGTTTCACTATATGGATTGATGGCCGAAACCATGCTCACCTGAACGCCCTGCCACGGCCCCGTATCGCTGATTAATCGGTGCTGATCGTCCCATAACTTGACCCGGATCTGTGACAAAAAAGCCATACTCTGCAACTGGGCTCCAATCAGGTTGTCGGGTGTATCCTGCAACATTAAAACTTGCACACGCTGAGCAATTACGGCGGCGTTATCTTGCAGGTACGAACGTTCCTGGTTGGCATAATAACTGAGCAGCATCAGGATTAAGGCTCCGCCCAGAGCAGCCACCACCAGCAAGGATAAAAGCGCGTAACTGGTTATCAGGCGTAAGCGTAAGGATTTAAACATATTAACAAGGCCACCTTTTCCGAAAATCGTTTGAGACATGATCTTCACTCCCATTTTAATGATAGAGCACAACCCTGGCAATAAGCCGGTCGCCCTGAATATTCCCCCACACGTTTACCACCTGTTTATCGGTGATCTCATCCAGCGATCCCGTTTCAACCACCTGCTGCAAGTGAACCGTTTTACTGCCCAATTGCGAAGGTTCTGGCATCTCGGTTATATCTTTAAAAATTTGTGTGTCGTGCGTGATGACCACCTCAATCACCGGCCCGTCGTAAGAAACGTCCGTGTTCACCTTGCCATCTCCCCCCATGCTGGCAACTGCCTGAATATTACCGGTGCCGATAAAGATGCTGTTGTCACTGCGCCGTACAAACACCCCGTGTTTATCGGCTTTTGTCTCAGGCAGTTCCGGGGCAGGGTCCATATCGATGCTGATTGAAGAGGTGACGCCCTTGCCATTCCCCCCGGTGAACAACATCAAACCGGATTGTCCACCGTTAACATCTCCTAACTGCGTATTCATCAGGCGCATGCCAAAAAAGATGGCCAAGCCCAAAACGATAACCACCACAGGGATAATTATTAGCGGCAGGTGGCGTTGTTTACCGGCGTCTTCCTCCAAATTATTATCCTCAGCCATCACCGATTTTTCGGACTCATTAATATCCATTTTATTTTCGAAATCTTCAGTCATTTTAATTCTCCTTTTTGTTATTTCCAAAAATTATTCGTACCTTAATGCTGTAATTGGGTCGAGCCGTGCGGCGCGTAAAGCCGGGTAGAGCCCAAAACTCACTCCGGTTAACAACGCCACACCAAACGAAAGCGGAATGCTTTCAGGTGCCAGTAAGGCCGCCCCCTGGTTTAGCATGGCTGCCAGCGGAATCATCAAAATACCCACTACTATTCCGGCAAAACCACTGGCGGCGCTTAATAAAATGGCTTCCAATAAAAATTGGAGCACAATGTCCCGCCGCGTGGCGCCCATCGCCAGGCGAACACCAATTTCACGGGTACGCTCGGTCACCGAAACCAGCATCACATTCATAATGCCAATGCCGCCCACCGTCAGCGATACAACCGCCATTGCCGTCAGCAGCACCGAAAAAGTGCGCGCGGCTTCCTGTTGTGCACCCAATAAATCCTGTTTGGTGGTCAGGGAAAAATCATCTTCATACTTACCCTCCGAATCGGGCATAATGGCATGTTCAGATCGCAAGAAGGATGAAATCTGTTGTTTGGCTTCGTTCATCAATTCCGGTTTATCGATAATAGCCGTTACCCGTACAGACGGCGCTTTGTCATACAGATTTTTTATGGCACTGCCGATGGGAATAAATATCCCCTCATTCGATTTACCATTCACGCGGTCGGCCGGGTTAACCGCTTCGGTTTCCACCAAAATGCCAATCACCGTGTAAGGTTTGCGGTTAATCCAGATACTTTTCCCTAAAGCCTCTTCAGCCGGAAAAAGATCATCGGCCGTCTGTGATGCCAGCACACACACATCCATATCCTGCAGAACTTCGGCAGGCGTATAAAACCGCCCGTCCAGCAAAAAATCTTCCGGTGTAAGCCGCCTGTCTGCCAACCAGCCCACCGGTTGTACTTCACCCGAACTGGCCAGCGAAGCGATAACACTGGCCGTTGTGCCTGAAAGCGGTGCATCCACGTTATAACGGTTTCGGCGCAGCTTAACCGAACGCGACACTGACATCTCCACATCTCGCACCAGGGCGGCTTTTTCAGGCAATAACAGACCTTCCACATAGGTTAAGGGTTTGCCTTTTTCCTGCATTTCCCCATTCTTAAATTCCATTTCAGCGGCTATCTGCACCTGATCCGAACCGAGAAATCGAAAGCTGGCTTCCACGGCGGCGCGCGCGCCGTTGCCCAGTGCCAGGGTCATTATTACCGAGGCAACCCCGATCATCACCCCCAGGGCAGTTAACGTGGCCCGTAAGCTATTGGCTGTAATGCCGCGCCAGGCGGTT
>JAJTBH010000071.1 GCA_021287005.1 Anaerolineae bacterium | reverse complement strand
AGCCGAAAACGGGGCGCAGGCGGTGGAGTTGACCCTGCAATTAAAACCGGATGTGATTTTAATGGACCTGGTGATGGCGGGTATGGACGGAATTGAATCGACCCGTCAGATTAAACAAAACAACCCCGATGCGCGCATTCTGGTGTTAACCAGTTTTGCCGACGACGATAAAGTATTCCCGGCCATCAAAGCCGGTGCCCTGGGTTATTTGTTAAAAGATTCGACCCCCCAGCAATTATTGCAGGCAATTAACGATGTTTATCACGGGGTATCTTCACTGCATCCTCTGGTTGCCAACAAATTAATCCGTGAATTGAATCGCCCGCCCGACCTGCCGCCCACACGTGAACCACTGACCGGGCGGGAACTGGCCGTTTTGGAGCTGCTGGCGCAGGGGCTGGCAAATACCGAAATAGCCGAACGGCTCACTCTGAGTGAATGGACCGTTCGGACACATATCAGTAATATTCTTTCAAAGTTACATCTGGCAAATCGCACCCAGGCGGCTTTATACGCCCTGCGCGAAGGCCTGGCAAGCCCCGATGGCGAAAGCCACCGTGCCGTTTAGTCGCGTTTAAACCGGGCAGGTCTGTGGTTGTTTGTGCGGTTTGTTTTGGGAACAACAGCCGTACGATGCTGGCGGGGTTGGTGTGTTTCGGCCGGTTTTACAGACGGTGCAGGGGGCGCGGAATAATCAAAGTCTTCCAGTGTCTGGCGTGGCAGAGGCTGTCCCAGGATTTTTTCGATGGTTTTAACCATTCCTGAATCTTCCGGGGTGACCAGGGTAAACGCATCGCCGTTATGCTGGGCGCGCCCGGTTCGCCCGATGCGATGAATGTAAGCATCTGCGGTATCGGGCATGTCAAAGTTAATCACATGCGAAAGATTTTCCACATCCAAACCGCGTGCGGCAATATCTGTGGCGACCATTACCTGATAATGGCCGCTTTTAAAACCGTTTAAAGCTGCCTGACGCTGGTTTTGAGTGCGGTCGCTGTGCAGGCTGGTAACCCGGAACCCGGCGTTTTGAATCTGGCGGCTCAGGCGGCTGGCACGGTGTTTGGTGCGGGTGAAGATTAATACCGAATGCGTATCGGTTTGTTTGAGTAGTTCCAATAGCAGTTGTGTTTTAAGATGCTGAGGCACGGAATAGAGCGCATGTGAAACGGTATGAGCAGGCCGGCTGATGCCAATGGCAATTCGTTTGGGTTCGTAAAGCTGCTGGGCGGCCAGTGCCTCAATTTCGTCGGGGAAAGTGGCCGAAAAAAGCATGGTCTGGCGCTGTCCGGGTAAAACTTTTAAAATGCGGCGAACCGACGGCAAAAAACCCATATCCAGCATACGGTCGGCTTCATCCAGAACGACAAAATCGACCGATTTTAAGCTGCTGTGACGGCTTTCAATTAAATCCAACAAACGGCCGGGGCAGGCCACAATAATATCAACGCCTTCCTGTAAAGCTTTAATCTGGGCGGCCGAAGATACACCACCATAAATGGCGGCGCTGCGAATGCGGGTTCCGCCGGCCAGCAGGCGGATGTTTTGATGAATCTGTTCGGCCAGTTCGCGGGTGGGTGTGATGATCACAGCGCGCGTCTGGTTGCGGGGATGATCAAGTAAGTGGTGCAAAATGGGTAACACAAATGCGGCAGTTTTGCCGGTTCCGGTTTGTGCGGTGGCAATTACGTCATCACCGGCCAGAATCACCGGAATAACTGCCGATTGAATGGGCGTGGGTTCTTGATAACCGGCCCTGGTGATTCCCGCATCCAGGCGAGAATCAAGATTGAACTGTTTGAAGTTCACAATTATGTCCTTATCTTCAGAAGTCTAACGAAAGTTGGAAATTTTGAGCGGTGCTCAGAAGAAAACAACAAATGCGACTGCTGAAACTATAAAAAAATGATCCAGTCCAAAGACTGTTGACAGCAGATCGCTGTCCGGGGAAGGGTCGTACCGTCCCCGATAAAACGTGGCGAATCAAATCCACGAGTGCTTTGATTATAACACGCATTTTGCGCGTGAGGGTTTTGTTGTTAAACACGGTTGTTGTTTTTAATATCACACAAAAGTAGTAGACAGGTGCTAAAAAAATCACTCATTCGTATCAGGATAAATCCCCCTTGTACACGATGTTGAATAAGGAGGGGATATATAAGATTCATATAAAGGGGACGACACGCTTTCAGGCCATGAAGAAAGGAGAAGTTTATGGTCAGGCTTAACCAAGCCATAATAATTGCCAGTTCTCAGCACCGGCGCCAAAGCCTGGCCGCATTGTTACGCTCTATGCCTGAATTTAACGAAATTTATGAAATGGAAAGTTTAGAACAGATTTGCCTCGATTTGCCTGAGAATCCCAACCTGATTGTATTTGATTGCTGGCCGGGAGAAAACATTTCTCAAGAAACGATTACCCTGGTAAAGGATTCTTTTCAAAACGCACGTCTGTTGGCGCTTATCAGGCAGAATAATGATTTAATGCCAAAATTGGACGTCGATTTAATTTTGACGGAAGGTTTTACTGCCAATTTTTTTTATGATTCTGTGCGCCAATTAATCACATCACATCCATAACTAATTTGATTAAGTTGTTTATATCTGGTGGGAGGAGAAAGTCGTGTTAAATGTGCTTCATAACTTTAAAACAGCCACAAAACTGGGATGGGGATTTGGCATTATTATCTTCTTTTTAGCCACAGTTGCCATCACGGGTTTGATTAACATTAAAAACATCAACGATAATATAGAAACGATGTATTTTGACCGTACTTTGCCAATTGAATATCTTGGAAAAGCTCAGGCAGCCACCTATAAACTGCGGGGAGATTTGTTTAAGTATGTTGCTTTTGAGCAATTTCGCGCCCAGGGTGAAAAGGATATTAATGATGACGTTGCGGAAATAAACAAACAGATGACTGCTTACGAAAATACAAGCCTGGTGGATGAGGAGAAACTGGAACTGGAGGTTTATAAAAAAGCAATAATTGCCTACCAACAGTCCTACCAACAGGATATACAGAGTGTAAAAGAGGGAGACCTTGCGACGGTCGCCGAACGTATGAATGGCGGCGAGACAACGGTGACGCGCAGAGATTTATCGGCCTCGTTGGATAAATTAATTCGAATTAATGTCGACGAGGCTGATCGCCTGAAAAATAACGCCGACGGTTATTTTAACAGCGCCAGATTGGCCATTATTCTTTTGGTCGTAGCAGCATTAGTGCTGGCAATTTTGATCAGCATTTTTATTTTTCGCAGCATTACCATTCCCCTGGCTTATATTACCGATAGTTTATCAAAGCTGCAAAATGGCGACCTGAACCGCAACGTTTCTGCCGCGGTAAAACAGGCGATGCAGTCGCGCAGAGACGAACTTGGTCAGGTCTCCAATGCACTGGCCGGCACGGAAACTTATTTGCTGGGGCTGGCGGATAATGCGCTGGCTATATCCAGGAATGATTTGCGCCGCATTATTAAACCAAAATCAGAGAATGACGAACTGGGAACGGCGCTTGCCAGAATGGGCGAGAACTTACGCCGTGTCATCGGCGAAGTGGCATCAAGCGCAGTTAACTTAAATTCAGCTTCCAACCAGCTCGCACTGGCTGCTCACCAGTCCGGACAGGCGTCTTCTCAAATTGCGTCAACCGTTTCTCAGGTGGCGCGAGGTGTATCGCAGCAAACCGAATCAACCTCCCGTACAGCAGCTTCGGTGGAGCAGATGTCGCGTGCCATTACCGGGGTGGCGCAGGGCGCCCAGGAGCAGGGAAAGGATGTGGCGCGTGCCTCTGAAATCACCTTGCATATTTCAGAATCCATTATTCAGGTGTCTAAAAATGCGAATAATGTTGTGGAGCGATCCTCTCAAGCGTCCGAGGCAGCCCGTTTGGGTTCGCAGACCGTTGAGGAGACGTTGAGCGGTATGCACAGTATTCAAAACCGGGTCGGACTATCGGCCGAAAAAGTTAAAGAGATGGGTAAACGTTCCGGAGAAATTGGGACGATTGTGGAAACCATCGATGATATTGCATCACAAACCAACCTGCTGGCGCTAAACGCTGCCATAGAAGCAGCCCGCGCCGGTGAACATGGCAAGGGGTTTTCGGTGGTGGCGGATGAAGTGCGCAAACTGGCCGAACGTTCCTCTCAGGCGACGCGAGAAATCGCCAACCTGGTAAAAACCATTCAAACCACGGTCAACGAAGCCATTCTGGCGATGGAAGAAGGAACGCAAGAAGTAGAAACCGGCGTACAGCGTGCCAATCAGGCCGGTAAAGCGTTAAACGCCATTCTTGAAGCCGTTGAAATGGTAAATAAAGAGGCACGCCAGGCCGGTGAAGCCGCCAGCCAGATGAATGCGGCTTCTTCCGAACTGGTGCAGGCTATGGATTCCGTCTCGGCGGTGGTGGAAGAAAATACGGCAGCAACCGAGCAAATGTCTGCCAATTCAAACGAAGTTGCCACGGCAGTGGAAAACATTGCCAGTGTCGGCGAAGAAAACAGCGCGGCCATTGAAGAAGTATCGGCCTCAACGGAAGAAATGAGCGCCCAGGTTGAAGAAGTATCGGCGTCTGTTGAGTCCCTGGCCGGAATGGCGAATGATCTGCAGCGCCTGGTGCAGCAGTTTCAATTCGATTAATGGTAATGAATAATGGTATATGTTGGTTTCTTCAGGGAGTATTACCAGGATGCTCCCTGAATTTTTAAGTCAATTTTGGCATAAAAAGACCTTGAGCGGGTAAAATAGAGCTCATGACGCATATACAAGAAGATCCTTCTGCATTAAATTATCAACAGACTCGTATTCACCACTGGGATACGGTAGCGCAAAATTTTAAACACTGGGGACAGCGCGGCGGATATTACCGGCAGCGTTTGCAAGAGGTGTTTGCCACACTTATCCCATCCGGCCAACGTGTGCTTGAAATCGGCTGCAGCCGCGGCGACTTGCTGGCTGCCATGCGACCGGCTTATGGGGTGGGTATTGATTTTTCCGCAGGTATGGTTAAACTGGCGCGCGAGGCGCACCCGGAATTAACCTTCATTGAAGCGGATGCGCATTCATTTGAATTAAATGAAACTTTTGATTACATCATTCTCTCGGATCTTTTAAATGACCTCTGGGATGTGCAGCTTGTATTAGAGCAGGTGAAACGATGGTGCACCCCGCATACCCGCATTATTTTAAATGCTTATAGCCGTTTATGGGAAATGCCGCTGCTGCTGGCATCCAACCTGGGATTGGCAAAACCCCGGCTTTATCAAAACTGGTTAACCGTGGAAGATATGACACATTTGTTGAATCTTTCCGGTTTTGATGTTATTCGCTCCTGGTCTGAGGTGTTAATGCCGGTGCGCTTCCCCCTGATCGACAGCCTGTGCAATCGATACCTGGTTAAGCTGGGACTGTTCCGCTGGATGGCTGTGACCAATTTTGTAGTGGCGCGCCCCCAACCCGTTTTGCTTGAGCCGAAAAACCCGCCGGTGGTGACCGTGGTTGTGCCGGCGCGTAATGAAGCCGGAAACGTTGAGGCTATTTTTGCGCGCACGCCCGAAATGGGCGCGGGCACGGAACTGGTTTTTGTGGAAGGAAATTCGAGCGATAATACCTACGAGACTATTCAGGCCGCCATTCAAGCCCATCCCGAACGGCGCTGCCAGCTTTTTAAGCAAACCGGCAAGGGCAAAGGGGATGCCGTGCGCCTGGGCTATCAGCATGCCGAAGGGGATGTTTTGATGATTCTGGATGCCGACCTGACCGTGCCGCCCGAAGACCTGCCGCGTTTTTACCATGCGCTGGCAAATGGACAGGCCGAGTTTGTAAACGGGGTGCGGCTGGTATACCCTATGGAAAAAGAAGCCATGCGTTTTGCCAACCTGTTGGGTAACAAATTTTTCAGCCTGGCGTTTTCATGGCTGCTGGGTCAGCCGGTCAAAGACAGCCTGTGCGGCACCAAAGTGCTCTGGAAACAGGATTATTTGCGAGTGGCCGCCAACCGGCATGTTTTTGGCGACTTTGACCCCTTTGGCGATTTTGACCTTTTGTTTGGCGCAGCGCGTTTAAACCTGAAAATCGTCGATCTGCCCATTCGTTACCGCGAACGCACTTATGGCAGCACCAATATTCAACGCTGGAAACACGGTGTGCTGTTGCTGCGAATGGTGCTTTTTGCGGCCAACAAAATCAAGTTTATTTAAACTCTTGTTATGCCCGAAGAAGAACCGCTTCATCCGGAAATAGTTCCCTGCAAATACTGTGGTAAAAACATCCCCGTTACGACCACTTTTTGCTGGTACTGTGGGCGTGAATTAATTGCGCGCCCCGAACGACCCGATGTGGAACCGGCGTTTAAGGTTGGTAATATACCTTTGTTAATCACCTTTATTCTGGTGGCCGTGTTCGTGGCATTTATGTTGTGGTCTATATATCCCCGTTAGTTTAAACAATAAAAACCATCTCTCTGATAATTGATCTTTTAATAAAGATATTTTGAAGAGAGATGGTTTTATTAATTCACTTCGAATGGATTAAGTTTATATCCCGTCTAATTCTTCGGGGTTGGTAACGGCCACGCGGTTGCGACCGGTGCGTTTAGCTTCAAACAAGGCCGTTTCGGCGCGGTCCAACAGGGTTTGCAAGTCAATTTCCTGGCGACCCTGAACGGCGGTGACACCCATGCTGACAGTGATGGCAGCGGTATCGTCGTTGGCCGGAATGGGCAGGGTGTTGATTTTTAAGCGCAGGCGTTCGGCAACATCGCTGGCGTTTTTAAGGTCGGTCTCAGGCAGCAAGAGCGCCACTTGATCGTTTTGCAGACGCCCGACGATATCCACCCGCCGCAGCCCGCTGGCACAAGCCTGTGCCATGCTATGCAAAGCCTGGTTTCCCGCCTCATAGCCATGTTCTTCGTTGTAATCGCTAAAGTGATCAATATCCACCAGAATTAATGCCAGAGGGCGGCCGTAACGCCATGAACGTTCCACTTCCTTAACAGCCAGGTTGATGAAGGTCAGCCGGTTGTTAATGCCGGTTAAAGTATCGGATGTGGTTAATTGTTGTACTTTAAAATACAACTCGGCGTTGATGATGGCCAACCCGGCCTGACGCCCCAGAGATTCGAGCATGCTCTGGTCAAAACGTGAAAACTGGCGCTCACGGCTGGTTTTATACAGGCAGAGAATGCCCAGGCAGCGATCGTTACCCAGAATGGGCACAGCCATAACCGCCGTGACTTTGGCGGCCAGATTGGCCGGCAGTTCGGGTAATTTTCCTTCAAAGGAAGTATCCAGACAGGCTTCCTGTTTTTGAATGACATCCCAGATCAGGCTGTTTACCTGGTTTAAAGGCGGCATTTCGGTTTCGGCGGGCAGGCCAAAACTGAAGGGGAAAGTCAGGCTGGCTCCATCGGAAGATAACAGACCGAGCAGGCCGATATCGGCGCCGATTAAATCGGATGAAAGTCGCACTACATTTTGCAGAATGGTGCTCAAATCGAGGGTGCCGCTTAAATTACGCGTCATATTATTGATGTTTTCGTCGCGGCTTAGAGCATCGCTGGTTTCACTTAAAGCCTGTCCGCGTTCAATGGCGGCTGCCAGCTCGCGGCTGATGGTTTCAAGCAGGTTTAGATCATTCTGGCTGTAAACTTTTTCGGCATCAACCGCCAGGTTAAGCACGCCGATGATTTTTGCATTGGTAATTAATGGAAAGGTGTAATGTTCATCGTTGATGCTTTCATCGTTAAAAATGGATTTTGTCCATTCGCAATGTTCAATACGGGTAATGCCGGTTAATTCGCCGCTGATTAATTTTTTCAGGCAGGAACAATTTTCGGGCATTTCAAGCAAACTCTGGCGGGTGGCTTTACCCTGCATCTGGCTGTCTACCAATACCAGATGCGGCGTGTGATCTTCATCCACCAGCAAAGCCCATACTTTTTTGGCGCCGCTTAATGCTTGAATCATTTCAAGCCCCGATTGAATGGTTTCTTCCAGCATGGCGGCCTGATTAAGCTGCTCGGCGACAAAACGCATGATTTCCAGTTCGGCAGTGCGCGCTTCGGCTTCGTCAATGGCTTGCTGCAGGGTGGCTTCTTTTTCTTTTTGAACTGTAATATCACGTAAAAGGATTAAAAAAGCCTTTTTAAGGTCCCACTCGGTTTCAACAACTTCAATTTCGTAAATAATGTTTTTACCGCTAATTTTGCTCTCGTAGCTCTGAGTTTTACCAACGCCCAGACGCCAGTTAAAATTGCGAAAAAACAGGTCGGGCGGTTGAGACATTAACCTTAAAGCCGCCGGATTGGCAAAATAAACGGTTCCGATGGCATCAAGAATAACCACCCCTTCGGGTTGACGACTGACAATATTGCGGAAGCGCGCTTCACTGGCGTTTAATTCTTCACGCATTTTTTCGAGCATGATCGTTAACTCGGATTGGTTGGAAGCATTATAAGAAGTCATGTATCCCTCCTGACAGGGATGAATGAAAAATTATTCGATACTTTTATTTTACGATAAATTGGACAAAAATATATGTCTCAATCCCGATGGTGTTAATAAGTTCATTCAGGCGCTGACGGCGTTAAGAACCGGGCTCAAATTGTTGTGCGGAGAGCTTGAAGATTGGTAAGCGCGCTGGGCTTGTTGAGTGGAGGTTTCGTTTGATGCGTTCTCTGAATCGTCCCGGCTTGAACCCTGGTCGGATGGGACCTTCCCGCTTTCCTGAGTAAGTTCCTGACGGGCCGTGATCTCCATGCGGGTAGCCTGTGCTGCCACGGCGCGATCTTGACTGGATGGGTCGGCCGGCGCAAGGGCTGCCTGGCGGATCTGGCGTGCTTTTTCAATGGTGGCTTCGGGGTCGCCGTTTACGGCAGAAATATCGATCTGCACTTCGCCCCCCACTGCATAACGTTTACCATCCGGCCCGGTCTGATATTCGTAGGTGGCTCCACCCCGCACCAGGTTACCCCCGGCTGCCAGGTGTGCCTGTTCATGGGCGCGTACCTCACGATCAATTTGCTGTAACTGCCTTACTTCACTTTCTTGTTTGTCTGTCAGCTCGCTACCTGAAATGGCCTGGCTCTTGGTGTTTTGCGCATTATCGACGCTGCCGGTTTTGTTCTGGTTTTCAGGCGCGCCTGCATTCGTTTCACCGGCAGATGTTTTATTCTGCGGTTTAACGGCATTCGCGTATGATGAACCGGAAGCATAAGCTGAAATGGAAGAAATAGCGTCTGACAATTTACACCCTTATTATCACAGAACGATACATATAAGATATTTTGTGTCTATATTTTATCACAGGCGTAAATGGCAAGACCTATCATTTTTGCAGGGCAGCCGGTGACCATTACTCTGAATAAAAGGAATCGTTTTAAACAGGGTAAAAAAAGATTTTTTGGCGTATTTCAACAAATAAGGTAAAATATTGCTACCATGATAGCATCTGAACTTGATTTATTAACCCCTCACGTATACTGGCTGCCGCCTAAAAAAGAAACCTGTCGCCCGGCTCTGGGTGCAATCAGCGGACAGCAATCGTTATTAATGGTGGATGCGGGCAACTCGCCCGTGCATGCCAGCGCCTTTCTGGAAGGTCTGCACCGCTGTATTTTGCCGGTACCATCATATCTGTTTTTAACCCATTGGCGTTGGGATCATGTTTTTGGGTCCTCCATTGTTGAAGCTCTACTGGTGGCCTCAAACCACACCGGCGATCATTTGCGCGAAACTGCGCGCCTTGATTGGCGCGATAAGGCGCTTGACCAGCGGGTTGAAGACAACCTGGAAATGGATTTTTATCGCAATTGCCTTAAAGCCGAAATGAGCAATGTTGAACGCGGCCGCATTAAACTACGCCTGCCGGATATCGCCTTTTCTCAGAGCATGGACATTGTGCTGGAAAACATTACCTGCCGCCTGATCGCACTGGGTGATGAACAAACGGCCGAAGCCAGCTTTTTATACGTGCCGGAAGATGCTGTTGTTTTTCTGGGTGAGAGCCTGGGTGGTTCCCTTTCTTCGGCGCGCCATTTCACCACGCCCGAACGTTTTACCCGGATGCTTGATAAAATTCTGGAAGTGCCTGCCGAGCTCTTTGTTGACAGCCATCGCAGCAAACCCCTCAGCCGCATTGACCTTGAAAAAGAAGTTGCCGTGATTAAGGAAATTGCCAAAGCGGCCAGAGCCGGTCAGGGCAACCGTACGGCGGCTGTGAGCCAGCTTAAACAAAACCTGGGCGCTTCTTCGCTGCCTCAGAACACCGATTTTTACCTGGACGTATTTCTGGGTGGAATGCGCCAGGCGGCCGGAGAGTAGTGAATGCGCGGCGGGTCGTTGGGTTTGAAACCCCAACGGTATTTATAAGGCGCGTATATAAGTCGCCAGAAAAACGTCAAATATTTTTCCAAGGCGCAGGGCTAACACAAGATTAATAACCACAATTGCCAGCCCCAACAAGGTAAACAGTAAAACAGCCTGCCATTCAGATGCCAGGCTGTTTTTAAAAAGCCATAAGACCCACAGGCAATATAAACCGGCAGGCAAACTGGTGAGGATGGCCGGGGTATAAGCCTTAAACCAGATAAATTGGCCAATATGCACCAACAGGTGAATAAAAAAGGCCAGCATTAACCCCAGCCAGAAAGCCGTCCAGGCGAAGTGAATTGCCAGAGTCGACAAAACCGACAAAAGCAAAAATTCCTCGGCCACGGCCAGGCTGAAAGCCGCCGTGGATAAACCGGCGCTGTGCGACATCAGGCTTTGTATGCGGGGCGGCAGACGTTGTTTTAAAGTCTCTGCCTGACGCTGCAACCAGGCCGGCATCATGATGATTTCCTCAAAATCGTGCAGCATGAATACCAGCGGCAACAAGCTCATCATTTCATTGGCAGACATAAATTTCTCCTGAATGGTCGTGAGCAATACACGCCCTTATAATTATTCTTCTCTGACTTGATCCAAAAAAACTTCCAGGCGCTGCAAAATTTGAGCGGTGCCGTTTAACTCCTGGTCGCTCAAAGTGCCCAGAATGGCACTGATGGAGGTTTCTTTGCGTTCCAATACCTGCCGAAATCCGTTAAACGCCAGGCGGCCTTGCTGGCTGAGTTGAATAAAAATTTCACGCCGGTTCCCGGCAACATGAAAGCGCTGGGCCAGACCTTTTTCTTCCAGCTTTTTGACAGTCTGCCAGACTGCTCCGCGTGTAACGCCGAGTTTGTCGGCAATTTGAGATAGATTCAGGTCCGGGTAACGCGCGGCTATATCGATGACATGAATTTCAGAAACATAAATCAGGTCGGGGGTGCCGTAAAATCGCGGGCGTTCTTCAATCTGGTGAAATTTATTAACAATACGAATGATTTGTTCAATCAGCTCTACCGGAATATCGTTCATGATTTAATTGTATAGTATCTATACAATTAAATCAATACTTTGGATTAATAAACACCCCCCGCACCTTTTTGGCTATTTGGTAGAATTAGATTGAGGAAACGTATTTATTCATCAGCGGTGATTTTAGCCCCCTTCTTTGCAACAATCCTTGCCCTCCCCGTCTAAACCGAATTTAATGGTCCATCGGGGAGATGTTCGGGTAGGGTCGAAGATTTTTTTATTCTTTATAGATAGGTCAGGTGAGTCAATCTGAGGAAACAA
This sequence comes from Anaerolineae bacterium, assembly GCA_021287005.1. Taxonomy (GTDB): domain Bacteria; phylum Chloroflexota; class Anaerolineae; order Anaerolineales; family Anaerolineaceae; genus JAJTBH01. The sequence continues at coordinate 2,288 of JAJTBH010000071.1, read as the reverse complement.
ATATGAAAAGAATTTTATTTGCCGGTGATTTTAAAGCCTATCAAAAATTTTTTGAAGCGCTGCTTGATGCAGGGCATCAGGTGTCAATTGTTGCCGACAGTCGTTTTTTATCTGACACCCCATCCGATTTGATGGTAATCAGAATAAACACGGTGGAAGATACAACACTTTTATCGCACCAGACCTGCCCGTGGCTTGCCTGGTGTTCCGCAAACTTGCCCGAATTACAGACTGCGGCTTATCAAGCCGGCGCGCTCTCGGTAATTATGGAGGGCACACCGGCCGAGGTTTTTTTGCAGATATTATTAAGGACTCTTGATCGTTTTGCCGATAAACGCGAGCGAGTCATTGAACCGGCCGTACAGCGCCGTTACCAGAAAGGTGATGTGATCTTGCTGGAAAACGATTCTGTGCTGGAAATTCAACAGGGCATTGTTGCCCAGACCATGGTTTACGAAGACGGATCGGGTGTTTTGTTGGCTTTATGCGGGCCTCAGCAGATGATCGTGCCGCACCCGGCGGATACCTGTTACATTCAACTGGTGTCGCATACCGATTCGGTGGTAATCATTCGCACGTGGGAAAGTCTGTTAAGAACCCCCGATTTTGCCGATAAATTACGCGCGCGTTTGCAGCAGTTGGAAGCCTGGGCGGCCATTCAGGCGCGTCCGCATCTGGACCAGCGCGTAACGGGTATCTTATCACTGTTGGCCGAACAGTTTGGGGTTAATACTTCTCAGGGGCGCCTGGTGGATGTACGCATTACCCACATTCAATTGGCGCTGGCGGTGGGCGCCACACGCACCACCATCACACGCACGCTGGGCGATTTGCGCCGCCAGGGTGTGTTATCACTTGTGCAAACACCCGATGGCGAACGTTTTTGCCTGAGCCGTTGGGAGCATGGTGATCACTGTTTCCATTGTTGATGGCAAGCGCCGCAAAAACCGGCAATAAATGTTAACAATGATAGTCTAACCTGACCGGATATCATTCACACCCCATTGACATTTTAAAAAAGGCATTATAATTTTAAAAATTTATGCGACGAAATCTAACTTTTAAAACCATTCCGCAGAATTGGGGATGGGTTGTTGCCATGATCGTTCTGGCAGCCCTGATTCTGTTTTTGTCTTATTGGCCGCCCCTGGAAGATTCCTGGTCCACATTTACCACCGTTTTTCTGGGTATTTTTATTGAAGCGGTGCCTTTTTTGCTGCTGGGTACACTGGCATCCGGCCTGGTGGAGGTTTTTGTAAACCAGGATGCCATTCGAAAGTTTACCCCGGCATCTCCCATTTTGGCGGCCCTGATGGGCAGCCTGATGGGCATGTTTTTCCCGGTGTGCGAGTGTGGCGTGGTGCCTTTGACACGTCGATTATTCCGCAAGGGGCTGCCCATTCCGGCAGGTATAGCTTTTCTGCTGGCTGCGCCGGTGATTAACCCGGTGGTAATTTTAAGCACTGCCAGCGCCTTCGGTTTTGGCAACATGCTTTTAATGCGTGTGGGCTTTACCCTGCTCATTGCCGTTGTCGTGGGCCTGGTTTTTACGGTGGTCAAAGAGCCCTGGGATATTTTGCAGCCTTCCATCTGGATCACATCCGAATCGGCTGACGTTCATGAACATTCCCGGCAACACGAAGACCACGAACATGATGAAGCAGAAACACACGCGCACATGCCCGGCCACGATCACGCACATGATCACATGCATGAACATACGGCCGGTCAAAGCGGTTTTTTGGGAAAACTGGAGCAGGTTTTTCAGGTGACCCTGGACGAGTTTTTTGAAATCGGGCGTTATCTGGTGTTGGGCAGCGTTATTTCGGCCGGTATGCAGGCTTTTATTCCTCAAAATTTCCTGCTGGGCGTGGGTAAGGGACCTGTGTTATCGGTTCTGGTGATGATGGCGCTGGCGATTTTACTTTCCATCTGTTCCACGGTTGATTCGTTTATTGCCCTGGGTTTTACCGGGCTTTTCAGCAGCGGTTCCATTCTGGCTTTCCTGTTATATGGCCCGATGGTGGATATTAAAAGCACGCTGATGTTTTTGCGGGTTTTTCGCCCGCGGGTGGTGTTTTATCTGGTCGTGCTGCCGTTTGTGCTGGTGTTATTAATTAGCGTTTCGCTTAATTATTTCTGGGTATGGTAAAGGCATGAATAAAAATTTGTTTCGTTTTATTCAATGTATCCTGGCCCTGGCTCTGGCGATTTTTTTGCTTGAAAAATGGGCCGGCGGTACACTTAACTATTATATTAACTTACGTTTTGCACCACTCACCTTGCTG
>JAJTBH010000070.1 GCA_021287005.1 Anaerolineae bacterium | reverse complement strand
GTCAGGGGTTAATCATAACGCTTAAAGAACAGCCCGACCTGGTTATATTGGACTTTAACATGCCCGATCGCGACGGTTTGAGCTTACTTAAAGACATTCGCGCTGTACCGGACCTGCGTCAGATACCCATCATCATGTTGACCGCCAGCGCCAACCCCGATATTGTCAGCAAGGCCATTCAACTGGGCGTGACCGATTTTCTGGCAAAACCTGTTATGATTTATCAATTACTCGAGCGTGTGGAAAAAGTGGTCGAAAGACTGAATAAATAAACAAGACTGCGGCGAAAAACCGCAGTCTTGTTTTATGATTAGAAAAAATAATTTTTATTCTTCAATACTGAAGAAACCGCGTTGAGCCAGTTGATAATCGACATACATTTCAACCGTATACTCTCCCGGCTGGAAGGTAAAGGTATCACTGTAGGCATAACTTAACGGGATTTCAGCCGTACCCGATTCGCCCAGGTTCCAGGGCTCCACCAGACGCCAGGAAGGATCTTCTTCGCCGTTGATATACAACTTAAAGATCACTTCAGAGCCGTCTTTCATACCCGAATAGTCAAATCGCACGACAAATTCATCCAGGCCGTTGGCAAAGGTGGTGGTAGGTTCGTTGTAATCCACGATTTCGCCCTTATCATCCTTGACCGGTTCGGCGAACTCAAAGGGAGTCATCTGGGCCGTTAACTGAGCCTGCGGAGCTTTGCCGGTGTATTCCAGGGCCAGCGAGAGGCTCTTTAATTGTTTCATCAGTTCCTCGGCGCTGCTGTAAACGGCATCGGGGTTGGAAATTTTATCTTTGGGTGGGTTGCCTTCACCGGATTCAATCACGTACATCAAAGCGTCCAGAGAATTGGCGCCGTCTTCCATGGCCGACCAGATGTAAGAGGGCGGTTCGCCGCCGCTTTCCTTAACTTTGTTTACATCGGCAGATGCCTGGTCGTTGGCTTTCTGGTATACGGCTTTGGCTTCGTCGGCCTTACCGGCCGCCAACAGATTAACACCCAGGTCGTACTGAATCCACAACTCGTCGGGGCTGGCGGTTAAGGCCTGTTTATCCCAATCGATGGCCTTGTCAAACTGCCCGGTCAGGTGATAAGCATAAGCCAGTTGGCCGGCGGTATTGGCGCTGGCATCGCCCGCGTCAATTGCATTCTTAAAATCGGTGATGGCAGCTTCGTGATTTGAAAGCGCCATGTCGGCATAACCGCGTTCGAGCCAGGCATTGGCATACCGCGGATAATCTTTAATGGCCTGGTCAAAAGCCTGAATGGCTTCTTCATAACGATCCTGGTGAGCCAGGCCGACACCGCTGGCATAACTGCCAATGGCATTGCCCTGTGCGCGCAGATCAAAAACGGGTTGGACAAATATGCCGCCGGCCCACACCATCGCCAGCACGGTAAACGCCGCGCCGCTGGTTGCGAAAATCCAGCGTGTGAACTTGCTGGCAATCGTAACGGATAAACCGAAGAGGAACAAAGCCACGGCCAACAGGGTCAAATGGATGATATAGGTATTGGCTTTATAGTCCCAGGCTTCTTTAACGGCCGTAGCCGCCTTAAAGTTTTCAAACAACTGGGTTACTTTTACCAGGTAAACATCCGATTCATACTGGCTCACTTTGGGCCCGCCGTCGCCTTCTTTGTAATAAGGTTCGGCCAGCATGGGGCTGAGGGCTGAGGTTTCTTTAGCCAGGGTGTCATAACGGGCAGCGGCCGCCGCATCATCCCGATTATTGGCCGAATTTGCCAGAATCTGATATTCATACTGCGACTGGTAAGCCACGTTATAGTCGAAATTCACGCGGGCATCGCCGCTGACGCGGCTGCCAAACCCTTCAAGGGCGTAACGAATGCTGTCGCGGTTGGCCTGAGCGTCACGACCACCGGCATCACTTTGCAAATACGCCAAAACGGCGGCAAAGAGAGAGACAACGGCGATTAATACGGCAATGATTTGATTAAAACGATCTTGTTTATCCACAGCGCACCTCTCTATATCATTTTGAATTCAACTAAAAAGGCCATTAATGCGCCGCCAATCATAAACAATGTCCCCAATATTGCCATCGCATATTTATATTTGGGGTTTTCACTCGATTCAATCAGGGTATAGAATATGGGCGAGACGGTCAGGATCATTAAAGCCACCAGCATTAAACGTGTGCGGGCGCGATCTTCATCGGCAGATTTAAACTGGGCTTCGTAATCGAGATCGCTCTTTTTGGAGGCATCGGCCCACATTTCACCCAACTGACGTTGAATGTTATAACTGCGATCGCGATTTAGATAGCGCATTTTAAACATATCGCTGCTTGAATCCACGATATCATTGGCTGTTTTAACCTGGGCGTCTAAAACGGGGTCTTCATCCCCATTTTTAGCGATATCTTCGCTGATTAAAGTGGACAGGCGGCTGTTTTTCCAATAATTCACATAATTGCCATAATCGGAATAAGCGTTTACATAATTTAACGCACGTGCCTGCTCGGCGCTTACCGCAGACTTAATCCCTCCATAATCATTGTCTCCGGACGAGTCATCAATTAAAGATGCCCGCCATGAAACCAGTGCCCCCAAAACGACGACGATAGCTATCAGAATGGATATTATCGTTTCGAATTTACTGGTTTCTTCTTTTTCAACTTCATTTTCCATTTTCTTCCTCCATGTCTTGTTAGATGATAATTAACAGCATCAACATTTTATAATATAGAGCATGCATTTGTGCTTATCAAAATTGTTATGTCGCTTAAGAAAACCTTTAAGTGCTTTGATTGCACCGGCAGTTTTTAATGTGCAGGCAAAAACACCTCCTTTTTGAGACATTAAAGGATAACCCAACGATTGCGACCGGCATTTTTTGCTTCATAAAGCGCTTTATCGGCAACTTTATATGCTTCTTCAAGTTTTTCGGGACTGTCTACGCAGGCGGCATACCCCCCGATGGAAATGGTCACATGGTTGAATGGGCTTTTTTCGTGAGGAATATCCAATGCGTTTACTGATGTAATTAAACGCTCCAGAATGAGCGGCATATCTTCCGCCGTATTGAGAATTATCAAGATGACAAATTCTTCTCCTCCCACCCGAAACAAGCTGTCATCCGGATTCTTGAGACCATTCTGCAAGGCATTGGCCACACGCCGCAAGATATCATCCCCCGAGCGGTGACCGTAAAAATCATTAAATTGTTTAAACTGATCTATATCAAGAATAGATTTGCTGCGTATGATTTTTTTGATCATGTGCGTTGAATACTCTTCATAACCTCGCCGGTTTAAAACCCCGGTCAGATTATCGTGAATTGCCATATATTGAGCAATGATCATATTCCGGCTGACGATAAGGATGATGGATAAACTGAATAATACAGAGAGAATGATAAGACCGATATGAGAAGAACCTGATATTGCACTTATATCCAATTTTCTGCCATCGATATCCAATACGATATACCAATTCACCTCATCAAGGGGAAATATGATTAACTTCAACCCGTTTGACTCGGTGAGATTTTCAGGGTCAATCAATGCTGGGGTAATGCTGAGTTCTTTATTACCATGGCCCACCATGATCTTCCCATCCGGACCGACAAGGTAAGCAGCAGCTTCAGAAATATCATTATTTCCAAGAAGCCATTGAATTTCGGAAATGCTCATATCGATACTTAATGTGCCTAAAAAATGATCGCCATCATACACCGGTTTACTAAGCGTCACCATCATCCCGGTGCCCGCTTCATCATTGTAAAGCGGGGTCCAGATTAATTTTTTAGCGGGATTATGCTGCGGATCGGCGAGACGATAAAAAGCTGTTTCATGCAGTGAATCATCATAAAAAAAATGACTGGGGGAAACACGTGGGTATAAATACATAAAATGGCTGGCTGAGGTGTAATAGACCCAGGGTAAAGAGGTTTTGTTGTCAATAACCTGTTCAAAAATGGGTGAAAGACTTAAGGCCATGTTAATTTCATCAGCCAGCGGCGTACCCGGGTTGGGAATATCGCCAATACCGGTAAGGTTTCCAACTTCTTTTTCTTTTTTTCCCACCGGCAAGGCCAAAGTGTAACCACGCGGTTGACTGCTTTGAACAAGGTCGGCAATGGTCATTTTAAGTGGAAGTTTCTCCCCTTTAATCACGCTTTGCGCTTCCGCCTCTAAAATATTTAATTTTATTTCTTGCAAATTAAGAAAATGATCAAAAGAGGTTACCAGTCTGTTCCCACGATCTTTAATTTCCTGAATTTGAGCCGTACGGGTTTGTTCAAAAAGAATCGCAACGACATAACCGACCACCAGAATGATGAATAAACACCCAAATAAAATCAGTTTGCGTAAAGAATCTAAATCATAACCATTTTTTAAAATATAGTGAGAGGGAAAAAGATACGGTGATTTCATCACAAAATACGGATAAAAAACCTTAAATCCTCAAGAATAATAAATGCCGAGAATAAATATTAAAAAAATTGTTAAGATTTTTAAATCGGAAAACACCGATTTTAGCGAAGCCCGATTAACTGTAGCATAATTCCACCCATTTTGCATCATTTTTAGCAATTTATCCCATAATTATCAATATGAATCCGTTTTTTGGAGGTTACGCCTCTTTTCCGGCTCAACAGGTTGATCCTCAGGCAGTATACTTATTATTAACGGTATCAATCGTGAAAATTTTGGTTTTTTTGTTCGTTGGGCCTTTGTGAGACCTAAAAATCGATTTTCCCCCACATCCGGGTATTAAAAAAGACAAAACTTATATATAATAGAAAAAAGCAAAGGCACGTTATAACTTTCCTGGAGGTGACACAATGTCTGCTGAGAAGAAAAAATACGGCCTGGTAACACGCAGTGATATGGATGGGTTGGTTTGCGCCGTTTTGTTAAAACAACTGGATATGATCGATGAGATCACATTCGTGCACCCCAAAGACGTGCAAGATGGAAAAATCATCATCACCGAGAATCACATCACGACCAACCTGCCATATATTGCAAGTGCACATCTGGCGTTTGACCACCACGCCAGCGAGATGTTTCGCATTAAAGGGGAGCACACCAATCACATCATTGACCCGCATGCTCCTTCTGCCGCCCGGGTAGTTTATAACTATTACGGCGGAAAAAAGACCTTCCCCAATATATCCGAAGAGATGATGTCAGCCGTCGACAAAGCCGATTCGGGCCAGTTTACACTTGAAGATGTGTTACAACCCAAGGGCTGGGAATTGTTAAGTTTTTTGATGGATGCGCGTACCGGCCTGGGACGTTTTAAAAGTTTTAAGATCTCAAACTATCAATTGATGATGGATTTGATCGATTATTGTCTGGATCACAACATCAATGAGATTTTACAACTGCCGGATGTTAAAGAACGCATTGAGTTATATTTTGAACATCAGGCCAAATCCAATGAACAAATCAGGCGCTGTGCCACCATTCATGAAAAACTGGTGGTGCTTGACCTGCGGCATGAAGAAATCATTTACCCCAACAATCGTTTTATGATTTATGCACTTTTCCCCGAATGTAACATTTCCATTCACATCATGTGGGGTCTAAAAATGCAAAATACCGTGTTTGCCTGTGGTAAATCAATTTTTAATCGCAGTTCAAAAATCAACATCGGCAAAATGATGCTGGAATACGGCGGGGGCGGGCATGAAGCTGCCGGAACCTGCCAGGTGGCCAATGAAAAAGCCGATGAAATCCGCAAAGAATTAATCAACCGCATTTGTTCCGAAAATCAAGCCTGAGTGCGGCATCATAACCCTCTTTTAAAATACGGTTACGGATTATGGAAAACTCAATTTACCTGCTTGACAGAACGCTTAAACTCGATGTATATTTTGACCCGGAAGACAGCCAGTTTAACGATAACATTTGTATTTCAATTTGCGAAGACTGCCCGGAAGAGAGCGAAAAAGTATTAATCGCAGATGAAACGAATGTATATCTCACCGAAGAACAGGCCAAACAACTGGCTGATGCCCTGCTCGCTGCCATTAAACAGGCAAAAGCTGCTTCCAGGGCAAAAAAATAAAATCGAGGTGATTTTTGAAAATTCGAATAGGTGTTTTATTTGGCGGATGCTCGGGCGAGCATAATGTGTCGTTGATGTCTGCCACCTCTATCCTTGCACATCTTTCTCAAGATAAGTATGAAATTACCCCCATTGGCATCACGCGCGCCGGCAAATGGTACTGCGGCAAAGACGTTTTACAAAAATTAAAAGAAGGCCGTACCGACGGTTTAAAACCGGTTTACCTGCTGCCGGAGCCGGGTAATCACACACTTTATGAAATTGATGCCAACAACCGGCTGAGTCCTTTGACCGAACTGGATGTAATTTTCCCCGTTTTGCATGGCACGCTGGGCGAAGACGGCACCATTCAGGGCCTGTTTGAAATCAACGGCCTGGCTTATGTGGGCGCCGGGGTATTGGGTTCGGCTCTGGGCATGGATAAAATCGTATTTAAAGATATCATGCGCGCCTACGATATTCCTGTGGCGCGTTATATGACGGCCACCCGCAAGGAAATCGAAAACGACATCAATGCTTTGATGGAACGTATTGAAGCCTTTTCGGCTTACCCGGTCTTCACCAAGCCGGCCAATCTGGGCTCTTCCGTCGGCATCAGCCGCTGCAATAACCGTTCTGACCTTTACGAAGGCATCGTTAACGCCGCCCGTTACGATCGTAAGATTTTGATCGAAGAGGGAATTAACGCGCGCGAACTGGAAGTTGCCGTGTTGGGTAATGATTCACCCATTGCATCCGTGCCAGCCGAAATCAGCCCCAAAGACCAGTTTTATTCCTACAGCGCCAAATATCTGGATGGCGCCACCGCCGTTTATATTCCCGCCGATATCGACGCAAAAACGGCCCGCGAAGCGCAGGACCTGGCCGTTCGTGTGTTTAAAGCCATCGATTGCTGGGGGTTGGGGCGGGTCGATTTTCTGCTGGATCGTAACAACGGCAGGTTATACGTCAGTGAAATTAATACTCTGCCGGGTTTTACACACATCAGCGTCTACCCCAAAGCCTGGGAACCCACTGGAATCAGTTATCCTCAGTTGCTTGACCGCCTGGTTGATCTGGCCTTGGATATTAAACAGGACAAAGACAAAACCACCCATCAGTATGATGGTTAGGTAGTAATAATGGAACCCAAAACATTTATTTTGCACCACCTGGTTAAAAGTGAAGATCTGAACCATCACGGCACCTTATATGCCGGGCGCACTGCCGAATGGTTTGTCGAAGCCGGTTTTGTAGCCGCCGCATCTCTTACCTCACCCGAAAACGTGGTCTGTTTAAAGATTCACGGCATGAAGTTTACTTCCCCCATTCGCTGCGGTGAACTGGTGCGCATCGAAAGTAAGGTCATTTTCACCGGCCGCAGCCGTATGATCTCCTTCATTCGAGTGGTGGCGCATGACACCCATGTTGTAGAAGGTTTTATCACCTTTGTTCATGTCGACCTGGATGGCAAAGCCATTCCGCATCATATTGAAATTACGCCGGTCAGTGAAGAAGATAAAGCCCTCTTTCAGGAAGCGCAGCAGATTTAATTTTTATGCTTAAACCAAAACGGCGCACCCGATATCAACTATGGAGTGCGCCGTTTTTTATTTAACGAATGTTATTTATGAATAACCTTCTTCGATCGGCAAATCCGGGTTACGCGACCATTCATTCCAGGACATTAAATAGTTGCGTACATCTTTAACCCCGGCATTTTTTAATGCCATCATGGTGTTTGAGGTGCGCGCGCCTTTAAAGCAGTATAAATAAATGGGCGTGTTGACGGTGATTTCCATTTGTTCCAGAATGCTAAGAATTTCTTCGGAAGTGCGGAATGCCCTGTTTATGGCGCATCAATCGGTACCATTCCATCCACATGGCATTGGGGATATGACCTTTGCGCGGGGCATAATCGTACCCGTAAGGAGAAGAGTTGGCCCCAATCCATTCGGCGTAATCGCGCACGTCCAAAATGACGATGGCCGGGTCGTTTATAGCCTTAATCATCTGTTCAGTGGTAACGATCAGGTCGGAATTGGGATGAATGTCGAAGTCGGTCGGTTCAAAGACGGCCGCTTCAGTGCTGACAGGGTATTCTTTGGATTTCCAGGCTTTAAAACCACCGTGCAGCACATAGGTTTGGTTGTGCCCCAGGTAATTTAACAAAAACCAGCCGCGGCAAGATTGTCCGTAACCGTTATCCATGGCGTCTTCATAGATGACAACCTGATCATCCGGTTTTATTCCGGCTTTGCCAAAAACCTCTTTAAAAAACTTGGCCATGGCTTCGTAACCGCCATTTTCACTGAGCGCCAAATAAGTAAAGATTTCATGTACATTGCGCGCGCCGGGAATATGTCCGCGTTGATAAGATTCCTCATCGCGCGTGTCCAGAACAACAACTTCTTTTTGTCCTAACATGCCCCTTAATTCTTCGACTTCCAACAAACTCCCTTTTGGCATCTCATCTCCAGTCTGCGTTTCAGATTTTTAAGATTGGTTAACAACAAAATTATTTATTTTGCGCCGGCATTTTTGGCAAAACTTAAGTCGGCAAATTTATCCAGGTCAATTTTGTCAGACATGGCTTTAATCCGTTGTGTCATGATGCCCTGAATGGTATCCAGATCATCCAGATTGGGCATCAGTTCGTTGGTGCTCAAACGACCTTTGGTCTGGGTTAATACCCGGTTGATTACGGCTTTTTCCTGACCCAGGAATTTCGCACCGATCTCGGCGGCTGAATCGGGGTTGGCATCCACAAAATTACCCGAATCCACCATGCTGTTCACCAGTTCCTGCACGGCATCGGGCGACTTTTGTAATACTTCTTCACGAACCACCAGCAAACAGCAGGGGTGATTGGGCCAGATATCTTTGGACAGGGCAAATTCTTCGCCAAAACCGGCCATTACGACCTGAGAACCATAAGGCTCCGCCACAATAAAACCGCCGACATGGCCTTTTTCATCATATTCCATGATTTCAGGAATTTCTGAAGGAGCGACCACCTCAAAAGAAACATCTTTGCCGGGGCCGACACCCACCGTTAAGCCTTTTTCACTTAATAAACGCTCAAACAACAGGTTGTGAATGGACAAAAAATGCGGAATTAATACGGTTTTGCCCTTAAAATCTTCGATTGTGTTGATATTGGCGCGTTTATTTTTAATAATGACACTGCCCGATTTATGGGTAAATAATACCAGGCGTGATTTTTTATCCATGTGGTAAATTTCCATAGCCAGCGGGGCCAGAATACAGGCAGCATCCACCTTACCTTCACGCAGGGCTACCCCCAGCGGATTCCAACCGACAAAAGCCTGTGTTTGTAAATCAAGATACTTGGGAGTTTCAATGCCTTTTTGAATTTTGTCCTGGGTAACGCCCAGTACAAGATGATCTGTAATTTTTAAATGACCAATACGAATAGTAGCTTTTTCACTCATGAATAATCTCCTGATTTCAACCAATTGATTGCTATTGGAATATAATACAAACTTATCATTACAAACCCGTTAAAGAAATTATACGTGATATAAGCAATCTATACAATCTAAATGCTTACAAGCCCCTTACAAATAGCTTGTAATGCATTTCAAAAAACTTGATAATGATTAATATGGTATGACGTTCCGGCCTGGTCAATTGGTGGATTTTTTGATTGGGTTTTTATATTCCCAACATACAATAAACCTTACTTTTTCCTGAATTATTTATGAATTTACGCTCAAGAACCCTTCTGACATTAATAACCGCTTCAACAGGAATGATCATCCTGCTCTCTTTTATTTTTTACAACATCATTCACAACAGTTTTTCTCGCATTGAAACACAGGACGGTCAGGAAAACTTGAACCTGATCGTCAAAAATTTAAACACCAAAATCAACGAAATTGATTCAAAAACCAGCGACTGGGCTCATTGGGACGATTTATATAATTTTGCGCAGGGGAAAAATTCCGACTTTGTTAATTTGAACCTGAAAGACGTTGATATAAACACATTAAATGTCGATTTTGTCATCATCTATAACCCTCAGGGCCGGGTTGTTTTTAGTGAATCGGTAGATACCCGCTCCGGCATGCCCACGCTGTCTTATACGAGTTTTATTCCCGTTTTTGCTCCCGGCAACCTGTCCAGCCCCTTGTTATACGCTGATGATTATCGCAGCGGCATTGCCGGCGTTGATAACAACAAATTCGCTCTGTTCAGCATGCGGCCCATTTTAACCAGCAATTACGAAGGACCTGCTGCCGGAACACTGGTTTTTGGCCAGTTTATTAATACCACCCGGTTAAGTTATATCAGTCAGGAAAGTCATCTGATTATCGATATTTTGCCTGTAAACAGCCAGAGGTTAACCGGCCCATTTTACCGGCCTTTATTTACCCGGGGTGTTAATGCCTCGGATCAAAACCTGCATTATTCCGATATTCTGATTGACCTGTTAAGTGAAGAACAAAACGAAAGTTTGATTACTTTAAAAGATTGGTCGGGTAACCCGGCTTTTGTGCTCGGAATCATTAATGACCGGCAGATTTACCGGGAAGGTAAGTCCATTTCGAATCTGGTTATTCTCTTTTTAGCCCTGCTGGGCATTGTACAAACGCTGGTTATTATCTTTTTCCTCGATAAGAATATCCTTCTGCGTTTGATCAATATTAACCATGATATTAAAAAAATCGGCTTGGATCGTAACTTCTCCGGACGCGTAACAGACCCGTCTCCCAACCGTGATGAAATTAACAGTCTTACCGAAAACATCAATCTGGCTCTGAATTACCTGGAAAATGCACAGCAGCTTGAAATTCAACAAAAAGAAGAATTACAAAGCAGCAACGAAGAACTGCTTTTAACCCATGAAAAATTATCCGAGGCCAACATCGAACTGGAACAGGCCCTGGAAAGCGCCCGTGAATTATCCATCTCGGCCAATGCCGCCAACCAGGCCAAAAGTGATTTTCTGGCCAATATGAGCCATGAAATCCGCACACCCTTAAATGCCATTATCGGCATGACTTATTTATTGCTCGACACACCCTTAAATACCGAACAGGACGATTTTGTAAAAACCATCCATACCAGCAGTGATACCTTGCTGGCATTAATTAACGACATCCTTGATTTTTCAAAAATTGAAGCCGGCAAGGTGGAATTGGAAGAACAACCTTTTGACCTGGTGGAATGTATTGAAAACTCGCTGGATATCTTCGCCGCCAAAGCCCATGAAAAAAGAGTTGAAATTGCCAGTCAGATGATCGGCAGCATTCCGCGTTATATCATCGGTGACAGCACCCGCCTTAAACAGATTTTAATTAACCTGGTAGGCAACGCCATCAAGTTTACCAATAAGGGTGAAGTGGTGCTTTCGGTGGAACAACAAAATGCCTCTCAAATTATCGCTTCAATGACCAAAACAAACACGCCGCGCCCCCAACCTGGCCGGGTAAATCTGCACTTCTGGGTTCAGGATACCGGCATCGGCATTGATCGTGACCGGATTTCAATGCTTTTCCAATCTTTTACCCAACTGGATAGTTCAACCACACGCAAATACGGCGGCACCGGCCTGGGATTATCCATCAGCAAACGCCTGGCCGAAATGATGAACGGCGCCATGTGGGTTGAAAGCGCCGGCGCCGATAAAGGCTCCACATTTCATTTTACCGTTCAGGTTAAAACCGCCCCCGATCTTCCGGCGCCCGCGCCGCTTGACACGAGCATCCTGAAAAATAAACGTGTATTGATAGTGGATGATAATGCCACCAACCGCAGAATATTAACCTATCAGCTTCAATCTCTGGGGATGCATGCCGTTAATGTTGAAAATGCCGCGCAGGCCCTGCAGTTGCTTAATAATAATGAAACTTTTGATATCGGCCTGCTGGATATGCAAATGCCCGAAATGGATGGCCTGACCCTGGCCGGGCAAATGCGCCGCCAGGGATTTAAGCTCCCATTGATTTTATTAACTTCAGCCGGTAATCTTGAAAATATTCCCACCGAACTTAATTTAACTGCCTGCCTGGTAAAACCGATTAAATTTGATCGATTAAACCAGATTATCTTAAAAGCCTTGAGTGCCGCCCCCACCCCGGCAACACCTAAAGCTATCACCGTACGTGAAACCATCTTAAATGAAAATCACCATAAAAACAATGACTCTTACCCGTTAAATATCCTGTTGGTCGAAGACAACCCGGTTAATCAAAAGGTGGGCAAATTATTAATTAACAAACTCGGTTATTCGGTCGATCTGGCCTCAAACGGACTTGAAGCACTTGAAATACTCAAACAAAAACCGTATGATGTTATTTTCATGGATATTCAAATGCCGCAAATGGACGGTGTTGAAGCCACACATTACATTCGGCAGGATCAGTCCATTCATCAACAGCCATACATTATTGCCATGACGGCCAATGCCGTTGAAGGGGATCGCGAAAAATATCTGGGGTATGGTATGGATGCTTATATCAGCAAGCCCGTAAAAATCGATGAAATCAAAGATGGGCTTAAAAATGCATTTTTACAAAAATCCGCCGAGGATTTGCCCGGATCATAGTCTGTAAAATATACATTATCAATCGGAACAAGGCAGGCCAAATGGACGATAACTATTTCGAAGTTCCGCCGCAAAAATTAATTTATTACATTGGCAAAGATTCAGACCTGTACCAGGATCTTAACGAACAACTTGAAGTGTTTGGTTATAACCTGCGTACATTTTTAAGCATAGACAACATCTTATCCAATGCCGACCTGCCCGCTCCCGACATCATCCTGGCGCATATCCCTTTAACGGCCGACAACCTTAAAGATGATGAAAAAATAAAACTTTTACACCAGCTTTATCAAAAAAACATTCCCATCGTTTACCTGTCTGAAGGCGAAACGCTGGCCGAAAGGTTGCAGGCCGTAAAAATGGGCGGTGAAGCTTTTTTTAACCTGCCGTTGGATACGGGCGCTTTAATCGACACGCTCGACAACCTGAGTTACAGCGAACCGGCAGAAAAATACCGCGTTTTGATTATCGATGACTCAGCTTTTCAGGCCAATTTTTTTGCAGTTCTGCTGGAAAAACACGGTGTGATCTGCCAGTTAATGAACGATCCCATGCAGATATTACAACAACTGGCCGATTTTAATCCCGACCTGGTCTTGTTGGATATGTACATGCCGCGTTACAGCGGCCTGGAACTGGCAAAGGTGATTCGCCAGATGGAAAAGTTTGTCGGCCTGCCGATCGTCTTTTTATCGGCCGAAACCGACAAGGAAAAACAGCTTGAAGCCATGAGCCTGGGCGGCGACGATTTTTTGGATAAAACCATCAACCCGGCCCATTTTTACGCCGCCATCTCGGCGCGCATTGAGCGTTATCGCAAACTGCGCCTGCTGATGACGCGCGACAGCCTGACCGGTTTAAACAACCATACGCTGTTAATCGACCGTTTGAATCAAGAATTGATGCGGTCGGTCAGGTATCGCAGTGAACTTTCATTTATCATGATCGATATTGACCATTTTAAACAGGTCAACGATACATACGGGCATCCCACCGGCGACCAGGTACTCAAAAGCCTGGCGCGTCTGCTCAAACAGCGTCTGCGCATTTCTGACATCATCGGGCGTTACGGCGGTGAAGAATTTGCCGTGATTCTGCCGGAAACTGCACCTAAAGCAGCTTTAAAAGTTATCAACGAGTTAAGAGTTGCCTTCAGCAACATCCGCCATTACGGCGGCGACAAAGAATTTTCAATAACCTTCAGCGGCGGCATTGCCGGTTTTCCGGGTTACAAAACGGCTGTAGAAATCAGCGATGCTGCCGATAAAGCTTTATACACCGCCAAACGTACCGGTCGCAATCGTATTGTGATCGACAATAAATAATTTTTTCAGGATAGATGATAAACATGGACTCGGAAGCCTCTAATTTATTAAACAACGTTACATTAACAAC
>JAJTBH010000069.1 GCA_021287005.1 Anaerolineae bacterium | reverse complement strand
CATCGAAAAGTGGGAAGCCCCCACTTTTCTGCTTATAAAGGGATATAGTGTTGGAGATAGAACGAGGATGAAGAACGAATTTCTACTGGCTTTTAATGAAGTCTTGGAAGAGAAACAACTCCCCAAAGAGGTAATCCTCCAGGCAGTCGAATCCGCAATGGTGTCAGCTTACCGCCGTGCGGTAAATGCGTCAAATGCCCAGCATATTGAGGCCAAAGTCGACCCGGATACCGGCAAAGTCACCATCTTTGCCGAGAAGGAAGTTGTGGACTCGGCCAAAGATAATCGTACCGAAGTGGACCTGTCGGAAGCTATTAAAGTAAATCCGCAGGCCGAATTGGGCATGCTGGTCGTTGTCGAAAGTACCCCCAAGGATTTTGGCCGCGTAGCGGCACAAACTGCCCGTCAGGTCATTCAGCAGCGCATTCGCGACGCCGAGCGTAATGCACAATTGGATCATTATCAGAAACAACTGGGTGAGATTGTCAGCGGAATTGTTCAGGCAATGAACTCGCAGGGTTTAACCATTGGCATGGAAATGCGCGCCGAAGGGATTATGGCCCGCAAAGACATGATCCCCGGCGAACGTTTCCGCATTCATGATCGTGTTCGCGCCCTCGTTGCCGAAGTAAAAGATTCTCCACGCGGACCTCAGATTATTTTATCCCGCACCCACCGTGATTTTTTGCGCCGTCTGCTTGAAAATGAAGTCCCCGAAATTTTTCATGGTGTTGTCGAAATTCGCTCCATCGCTCGCGAACCTGGCGAACGCGCCAAAGTTGCCGTTTATACCGCCCAATCCGGCATTGATCCGGTTGGCGCCTGTGTCGGCATGCGCGGCGTTCGTATTCAAGCCATTGTTCGTGAACTGCATGATGAAAAGATCGATGTAATCGAATGGAATCCTGACCCGACCGTATTCATCGCCAAAGCCATCAGCCCGGCGCGTGTTACCGGTGTTTACCTGGTTGAAAAACCCGGCACCGGCAAAACCGCCACCGTGGTTGTTCCCGAAGACCAGCTCAGCCTGGCCATCGGCCGCGATGGACAGAATGCCCGTCTGGCAGCCAAATTAACCAATTGGCGCATTGATATCAAGAGTCTCTCTGAGGCTACCGGCGATGCTGTAGCCCGGGTTAAAGACGATCCCGCCTACCAGGATACGCTTGAAAAAGAGAGCGACCTGATCATGCAAATTGAAGTTATGTTGGCCAAAAAAGCCGAAGGTCGTCCATTAACTCCCGAAGAATACGAAACGATGGCTCGTTTCGTTGACCGAATTGAAAAACGCACCGCCATGCAACCCCAGGCTGCTAAAGCAAGCGACAAAAGTATCAAGGAAGATAATAAGGATATTCCCTCAATCGCCTTCGATACCAACATTCTCGATACCACTTTACCGGAACATGTATCTAACCTGCTGCAAGAAGCCGGTTTTTACACCGTCGGCGAACTGCTGGTTCAGATGAAAAATGATGCGGATAAAGTATTCAGACTTCAAGGGGTTGGCCCGAAAGCCATGACTGAAATTAACCGCCTGGTTGAATCTTTCATCAAACCGGTTGAAAGCCAGGCCGAGGTGAAGACGGTCGTGGAAGAACCTGAAGTCAGCAATGTTGTCAGTCTGCCTGCTGAAAAGGATGTTAAAGAAGCGTCTGTTGAAGAAGCTAAACCCGT
Organism: Anaerolineae bacterium; assembly: GCA_021287005.1. Lineage (GTDB taxonomy): Bacteria > Chloroflexota > Anaerolineae > Anaerolineales > Anaerolineaceae > JAJTBH01. Next base: position 12,358 of record JAJTBH010000069.1, on the reverse strand, counting down.
GGACGTCGTCGAAACTCCCGTCGTTGAGGTAGTCGAAGCAACCCAGGATGAAGAAGCGCCTGTTTCTGAACCTGAATTGGTGGAAGATGACACACCCTTCGATCAACTTTTCAAACTAAAGTCTGATCTGGAAGCCCCCGCCGACTTTGAAGAAGATGATGACTCAACGGATGCAGGCGATAAAAAAGGTAAGGACAAGAAAAAGAAAAAGAAATCTGTTGAAGTTAATTACGACCCCGATACTGACCGCATGTTGGTGCGCAAGAAGCACAAACGCGGCGGCGGTGAATGGGATTGGGATTTATAAATCTAAAAAGACGAGAGTGCTGAGGTGACCAAAAAGACTTCCAAACGCGTTAAACATATACCTCAACGTACCTGTGTGGGATGCCGGACGGTGCAATCAAAACGTGAGTTGATCCGTCTTGTTCGCACGGAAACCGGAGTTGGGGTTGATTTAACAGGCAAAGCCAACGGGAGAGGCGTTTATTTGCATAATTTACGTTCTTGTTGGGAGCGCGGATTAAAAGGCGCGCTGGCCAGTGCGTTGAAAACTGAAATTAATGCCGAAGATATGGCAAAATTGAAGTCGATAATGGAAACATTGCCCGATGACACCTTGGAGGAAAGCAATTCGCTTCCCGGTAAGGAATAAAAGGAGATTTGGGTTTGGTCACCACCTCATTAATTTTATCTTGCTGTTTACCTGATTGTGTTTGATGGCATTACCTTCCCCAATCCGGTGAAATGAAATTGCCTGTAACAGCTTGGGTGAGCAGCCGGATTAAGGAATAGGAGATGCAACATGAGCGCAAAAACAATCGAACTACCTACCCAGATGACCGTTCGAGATCTGGCTCAGCGGATTGAAGCCAGCCCCATCGAAGTAATCAAAATATTAATGTCCAACGGGGTGATGGCTAACATCAACCAGATGGTAGATTATGACACTGCCGCTATTGTTGCTGCAGAATTGGGGTTTGAAACCTCGGTTGAACGAGCCGAAGATGAACCCGAAGTAAAAGAAAACGGTGAAATTCCCCTCTGGAAACAGATTATTAGCAAGGAAGATCCCAAGAATCTGGTCAACCGCCCGCCGGTTGTTACCATTCTGGGGCATGTTGATCACGGAAAAACGACCCTGCTGGATGCCATTCGTAATACCGATGTTGCCGGTGGCGAAGCGGGTGGCATCACACAACATATCGGCGCCTACCAGATTGAGCACAAAGGCCGCCAGATCAGCTTCCTGGATACTCCCGGTCATGCTGCTTTCACTGCCATGCGCGCCCGCGGCGCTCAGGGTGCTGACATTGTCATTTTAGTCGTAGCCGCCAATGATGGTGTCATGCCGCAAACCAAAGAAGCCATTGCACACGCCCAGGCAGCGCGGGTTCCCATCATTGTTGCCCTTAATAAAATCGACCGTCCGGATGCCAATCCCGATTTCACCAAAAAACAACTGGCAGAAGCCGGCCTGGTGCCCGATGAATGGGATGGCGACACGATGATTGTGCCCGTTTCAGCCAAACAGCGCAAAGGCCTGCCCGATTTAATGGAAGCGATTCTCCTGGTTGCCGACAGCAACGAAATTATGGCCAATCCCCAGGGAAAAGTGATGGGCACTGTAATTGAAGCCAATCTGGATAAAGCCAAAGGCGTTATGGCAACCCTGCTGGTTCAAAATGGAACCCTTCAAATGGGAGACGTGGTGCTTGCCGGTAAGGCAATGGGGCGCATTCGGGCAATGTTTGATTATCGCGGCAAAAAAATCCGTTCTGCGCCGCCGTCCACCCCTGTCCAGATTATGGGCTTGAGCGACGTACCCACCGCAGGCGATATTTTTAATGTTTATCATAATGAAAAAGACGCGCGCGCCGTTGTAATGCAATTAAAACTTGAAGAAGATGAGAAAAAAGCCAACACGGCTAAAGTTTCTCTGGAAGATCTCTTCAGCCGTTATAAATCCGGTGAGACGAAAGAACTTAAATTAATTATCAAAGTTGATGTACAGGGTTCTCTCGAACCGATCATGAACTCGCTTAAAGATTTAAACAAAGAAGGCGAGATTAAAGTGAACATCCTGCACGGTGAAACAGGCAACATCACCGAGAACGATGTTAATCTGGCTACCGCCTCCAAAGCCGTCATCCTGGGTTTTAACGTCCAGGCGGATGTCTCGGCGCGCCGTCTGGCTGAAACCGAGGGTATATCTTTACGTCTTTACGATATCATTTACCGTATGATTGAAGATATCGAAAAAGCCCTTAAAGGTATGCTGGAACCTGAGTTTAAAGAAGTGTTTGCGGGTACAGCCAATGTTTTGGCTGTCTTCAAAATCTCCAAAGTCGGTGCTGTCGCCGGTTGTCGCGTGACGCAGGGTGAAGTGCGCCGTAATAACAAGGTGCGTATCAAACGCGGCACCGATATTGTTTATGAAGGCGAAATCTCTTCTCTTAAACATGAGAAGGATGATGTTCGCGAAGTTCGCCAGGGTTTTGAATGCGGTATTTCATTCAAAAATTTCAACACCTTCCAGGTGGGTGATGTGATTGAATGTTATACCCTGGAAAAAAATTCCTGATTTTATCCGATAGTTAAAATTGCGCGTTAATTTTCATAAAAATTGGCGCAATTTTAATTAATTTTGAAGGGTATAATATTTACCTTCAGGAGTAAGTGAAAATGCCAGATCAAGTACGATTACAGCGCATTGCTGATCGCATGCAACAAGAGTTGTCTGAAATGTTGATTCGAGAAATCAGCGATCCGCGTTTGGAAAATATCTTTATCACAGATGTTAAGGTTGACCGTGAACTTGCCTTTGCCGATATTTATTTTTCGGCAGTGGAAGGCCACGATCGTGCCAAAGAAATTCTGGATGGATTTAAACATGCCAGCGGTTTTTTGCGAAAACAATTGGCATCACGCATTGAATTAAGAACATTTCCTCAACTCCGCTTTCATTGGGACCCAACGCCGGAACGTTCGGATCACATCGAACGTTTACTGGCTTCAATTCGTTTAGAAAACCGCGAAAAACCTGACCAGAATAAAAAATGAGTGATTTGCATCAAACAATCCGCGAATTATTTGAAAATTCGCAGAATATCGTTATCGTTTCTCACATTCGTCCCGATGGTGATTGTGTTGGCTCAGTTTTAGGTCTGGGCATGGCGCTTATCGAAAAGGGCAAAAATGTGCAAATGATACTGCGGGATGGTGTGCCATCCAGCTTTAAACATCTGCCGGGAAGCGACCTGGTCATTCGAAAACCCAATGCACCTTACGATTTGTCAATCGTTGTGGACTGTTCCGATTTGATTCGCACGGGTGGTGTTCTGGATGGTGCGCGGCCGGTTTTAAACATCGATCATCATATTACTAATTTAAATTTTGCCGATATTAATTTTGTTGAAGCCGAAAGCGCAGCCACTGCGGCAATTTTGACCAAATATTTGCAGCAATGGGGTTTGTCAATTACCGAATCGGTTGCCAGGAATCTGGCAACCGGTATCATTTCCGATACCTTAGGCTTCCGCACTTCAAATGTAACGCCCGAAACCTTGCGTCTTACGGCCAATCTGATGGATACCGGTATCCGTCTTGATGACCTCTATTTTCAGGCGCTTGTCCAACGCTCCATTGATTCTTTAAATTATTGGGGAAAAGGTATTAATAACATTCAGCGTGATGGCCGTCTTATCTGGACCACTCTGACAATGAAAGACCGCAAAGAAGCTGGTTACACCGGAAACGATGATGCCGATTTTATTAACATTCTTTCCGGTGTTCAGGACTTTGATATTGCCGTAATTTTTGTTGAACAATCCGGAAAACGCGTAAAAGTAAGTTGGAGAGCTAAAGCGGGTTGGAATGTTAGCCAAATTGCGCTACAATTTGGAGGAGGAGGGCATCCTGCCGCGGCCGGAGCTGAGCTAAGTGGAAAATTGGAAGACATTCAAACACAGGTTCTGTCTGCAACGTCATTGATTCTTACGAATCAGGCGAATGATAATAAACAAGAAAGGGATGCTTCAAGCACCAACGGATTTGGGGACAGATAGGACTGTCCGCTGGAGATGAAACATATGGGAAACGAAGAATTTAATATAAATACAATTTCAGGCGTATTGGTGGTAGACAAACCGGTTGGTTTAACGTCGCATGACGTCGTTCAGATCATTCGCAAGGGCACCAACATTCGCCGCGCCGGTCACACCGGCACATTAGATCCGCGCGCTTCGGGCGTTTTAGTGGTTTTGGTTGGTCCGGCGGTACGTTTAAGCGAATACGTATCGGCTTCAGACAAACGTTACCAGGCCGTCATGCAGCTTGGCGCCAGCACCGATACCTATGATGCAGATGGCACCGTGACCAGTACGGCGCCTGTTGAGGTTAGCGAAGAACAATTTGACGATGCTTTGCAGACTTTTGTTGGCGAAATTGAACAGGTTCCCCCACCTTATTCTGCCGTCAAAGTTAAGGGTAAAAAAGCCTATGAAATGGCTCGCGAAGGCGAAGAAGTAGACCTCGCACCTCGAAAAATTAAAGTATACAGCCTGGAACTGCTCGAATGGGCTCCCCCCGAAGTTGTGATCGATGTTTATTGTTCGTCGGGAACATACGTGCGGTCTCTGGCACATGATCTGGGTGAAAAGTTGGGGTGTGGCGCTCACCTGGTTGGGCTGCGCCGTACCAAAAGCGGACGTTTTACGCTGCGCGATGCCGTTCCTTTAAGAAAATTACGCGAATCTTTTGAGACCGGATCATGGTATCAATATTTAATTCCTGCTGCTGAGGCTCTCACCGATTGGCCTGCCATTGAGTTATCACACGAACAGGTGGAATCGGTGCGCCACGGTCACCGGGTCGCTGTTGAAAGCACCCTCGGTGAGTGGGTGCGCGGCATCAGTGAACAGGGTGAGTTGGTTGCTTTGATGGAATTTGACTCGGAAACCAGTGAATATCAACCGCGTAAGGTCTTTTTCTAAAATTTTACAAGGTTGTTAACAACGTTTATGTAACTTCCGGCATGCATAGTTTGGTAACACGGATGACAGGAGTAAACCATGCCGCATTATTTAACTTGGGAAAAGTTGGATTATGAATCTGTCTGGCTGACCATTGGCTCTTTTGATGGAGTTCATTTGGGTCACCAACATTTAATTAAAAAAATGGCGGATGAGGCGCATGCAGCCGGCAGTAAAGCTGTAGTTTTAACTTTTTTCCCGCATCCCCTGTTAGTTTTAAAGGGCTCAACAGCGCCTTATTATTTAACCGATTCGAATGAAAAAGCCGATTTGTTAATTCAATCCGGCGCAGATGCTGTTTTAACCGTACCATTCACAAAAGATTTGGCGTCATTAAGTGCCCTTGAGTTTATTCAAAAGGTCAAAACTTACCTGAACCTTTCGCATCTCTGGGTCGGTTATGACTTCGCCCTGGGGCGAAACCGGGAAGGCGATATCCCCCGCCTGACTGAAATTGGCAAAGACCTTGGTTTTCAAGTCAGTGTATTTCAGCCCTTTTTGGAGGGCAAAGATACGGTTTCCTCTCGTCAGATTCGAGCCTTATTAACCGAAGGGAAGGTTGATCTGGCAGCCAAAATGTTGGGACGTTATTACAGTATCAGCGGTGAAATTGTTCATGGCGACGGCCGCGGCCATCTGATCGGCATCCCCACAACCAATTTGCAATATAGCCCCCAACGAATTTTGCCGCGTCCCGGTGTTTATGCCACCTATGCGCATGTTGGTGATCGGGTTTTTAAAGGAGTCAGCAACATTGGCACCAACCCCACATTTATCAATGCCCCCATCCCCTTAAGACTCGAAACCTACATCCTAGATTTTTCCGGCGACCTTTATGGAACCCGTCAAACGATTGATTTCTGCTATTTTATTCGCCCTGAAGAAAAATACGATTCAATTCAGGCGCTTAAAGACAGGATTCAAATGGATATCCAATTCGCTCGTGAAAACCTAAAATAAATTTTTTCTTCTTTGGAACATTTTATGTTTAAAGTTCTTTTCCCATTCTGGAACGCAGACCAGCATCGCCTGCGCGCTTTTTGGCGTTTAACTATTCAAATCATTTTTTTGATAGTAATCATGTTTTTATGCTCACTTCCGGTGGCCTTGCTGTAAGCATTCGGCGGTTTTAACGGCATTTCCTCCGTTTATCTGCCTTTTCTTGAAAGCCTTTCATATATTATTCTGGGCCTGGCAATTTTATTATCGGTCTGGCTCTGCGGACGCTGGTTGGATCATAGGCCATTTCGAGATTTTGGCTTTCATTTTTCGCCTTTATGGACAGCCGATTTTGTTTTTGGTCTGGTTTTAGGCGCTGTTTTAATGATGTTAATTTTTGCCTGTGAATACCTGCTGGGTTGGGTTGAGATCAACTCCTTTTTTAAGAGTAACATTCCGGACGTCCCGTTTTACTCCGGAATAATCAGCAGTTTTTTTATGTTTTTCCTGGTGAGTATTTATGAAGAAACTTTTTCACGGGGTTACCAGTTACGAAATTTAGCCGAAGGATTTAATCTAAAATTTTTGTCTCCCACCACGGCTGTAATACTGGCTTACATCGTTTCATCATCGTTTTTTGGATTATTACACGCCGGTAATCCCAATTCAACGTTTATAAGCACTTTTAATCTGATAATAACCGGTTTGTTTTTAGGCCTTGGAATTATCCTTACCGGTAATTTGAGTTTATCAATCGGTATACATATCACCTGGAATTTTTTTCAAGGAAATGTTTTTGGTTTTCCGGTGAGTGGCAGTTCAACCCCGGCCAGTTTTATCGCCATTACTCAAAAGGGAAATGATTTAATCACCGGCGGCAAGTTTGGACCGGAAGCCGGCTTAATCGGTTTATTTGCCGTTTTACTGGGTTGTGTTTTAATTTTTGCCTGGGTTTTTTATACCCGTCATGAAATTAAATTAAAAAGCTGCCTGGCAGATTTTTCACCGCCCGGCAGCCTCGTGCTGGAAAAACCGTCAACCGATGCTGACGCCGATTAACCGGCCAATGCCAAATGTCACGGCTGCTGCAAGTAAACCGAAAATGACCATTCGCGCACCGGAATAAATCACACTGCGCCCGGTAAACAAAGTAATTATTGCGCCCAGAATAAACAAACCAACCGTGCTGAACAGTATACTGACAATGACTGCCGTAAATCCCGAGAAAAAGATGAACGGAAAAACCGGCACAATTGCGCCCACGGCAAATAACAAAAAGGACGTTATAGTAGCTTCCCAGGCTGATCCGCCCAGTTCTTCGGGGTTGATTCCCAGTTCTTCCCTGGCCAATGTATCCAGCGCGTTATGTGGGTTGGACATTAATTGACGGGCAAGGCTTTCGGCCTGCTCTCGCGGCAGCCCGCGTGCTTCATAAATTAATGCCAGTTCGCCAACCTCTTCTTCAGGCGATTCGTCGATTTCGCCGGACTCAATTTTTATCTGGTGAGAATATAATTCCCTGGAACTCTGTACGGATAACCACTCTCCCAGAGCCATTGATATCGCTCCGGCTAACATACCGGCCAAACCGGTAATTAAGATCGCTTTACTGTCCAAAGCAGCCCCGGCCACACCCATCACCAGGCTCAAGTTTGACACCATGCCGTCATTGGCGCCCAAAACCGCTGCTCTTAAAGCATTTCCACCTGTGGCGCGGTGTCGGCCCTCCAACATGGCCAGCGCTCCGCCTTCAAATCCCCCGCTGATGCTGTGGGTAATCTGAGTGATCAACATGGCATGCGAACGTTCATCACGCGCCATACCTTTTTCATTGATATGATTATATGTTTTAACACCCTGATTTTCTTGAGCGACCAGTCCGGGTAAAACAAATGCCGGACCAAACCTTTTTGATAACGAAATTAGAATTCGGGTTCTTAACCCCGGTTTAAATTCGGGTAAAGTCCCCCCCAGAGCCTTAATCTTTTCAGCCCAATTACCGGCATGTTGAAATTCGCTTTCAGCCATTCGCCGGTATACTTCTGCCAATCGGGGGTCTTTTTCATTATCCGAAAATGAACCATACAACAGCGCCCCTGTCATTTCCTCGTCCCAGAAATCTAAATAAGTTTTTATTTTATTTTCATTCATAAAACGAATGCTTCTTTCTGTTGAGAATTATTTATAAATTGTATCACGCTAAATCCTTAATTCATCGCACCCCAACATTATCATTTTTAGAATATAATCAGGACATTCAAAATACTAAGGAGAGTAAGACTTGACCTGGAACTTAAAAGGCACTCATGCGCAAGAAGGAGATATCGCCGAATTGGTCGGCCTGTCTCATAAACATTTTCTCATTACTTTAAAAGCAGACGGAGAATTACATACCCATCGTGGCGTCGTTTATCATAACGACTTAATCGGCTTGCCCTGGGGCAGCGAATTGGCCAGTCATACGGGTGCACCGTTTTATTTACTGCAGCCGGCTTTGGGTGATTTATTAAAAGAAACACCGCGTAATACACAAATTATGTATCCCAAAGAAATTGGGTACATCCTTGTTAATATGGGTATTGGGCCAGGAATGCATGTACTTGAGGCGGGCACCGGTTCGGGCTCATTAACGACTGCTTTTGCCTATGCGGTCGGTGAAAACGGGCGCGTTACATCTTATGAAGCCCGGCCTGAAATGCAAAATTTGGCCCGCAAAAACCTCACCCGTATTGGCCTGGTAGACCGTGTAAATTTTAAATTGGGTAATATCAGCGATGGTTTTGAAGAAAAAAATGTCGATGCCCTCTTTTTGGATGTACCCAACCCTTATGATTACATCGCCCAGGTACGCGCGGCTTTAAAACCGGGCGGCTTTTTTGGCTGCATTCTGCCCACGGCTAATCAAATTTCACGCCTTTTGCCGGAACTGCGTCGTTATCAATTCTCTTTTGTCGATGTTCTCGAAATTCTCATCCGTTTTTACAAACCTGAACCCGATCGTTTTCGCCCGGTAGACCGCATGATCGCCCACACGGGTTATTTAATTTTTGGTCGCCCGATCATCAAACTGGCCGGCGCAGAAACGGAAACGGAAGCCGAAGCTGAAGACAATCAGGGTGATGTTATCGTCGATGACAATGATGAAACTGAAATGGATTTAATATAAATCGGGCTAAATGGTTAGTTTAAATTTGCTGACGGCAAAAGATATTCAAGACAAATTACAGGCTTCCGTCGATTCGATTAACACCGCGGAAGTAGCCAAACATTTGCGCCAGGCAGCAGTGTTAATTCCATTTTTGTATACACAGGACACCTGGCATCTATTATTTACGCGGCGTACCCATACGGTGCAGGACCATAAAGGCCAGGTGTCTTTTCCGGGTGGCGGTGTTGAACAGGGCGATGTGGATATCCGTGCCACAGCCCTGCGGGAGAGCCATGAAGAAATTGGGCTTTATCCCCGCGACGTTCAGATCCTGGGGTTTTTACCGCCCCTGGTAACACCCTCAAACTATCACATCTCACCTGTCGCCGGTTTAATTCCCGCTCAATATGCCTTTACACCTTCACCCGTTGAGGTTGATCGCATTTTCACCATTCCATTGGATTGGTTGGCAAACCCGGCCCACCACCAGCAAAAAATGCGTCAGCATCCGGATGGGCGGTTATCCCCCGTGATTTATTTTGATGAATATGATGGTGAATTACTCTGGGGGATAACTGCATCCATCACATTGATGTTAATTAATTTGATATCCTGATTTTGGAATAATTCCCGGTCCGCTTCTCCAAAATAACTACCGGCTAAACAAAAAAAAATACCTTCCCAAAATTGGAAAGGTATTTTTTTTGTTTGATAAAAGAATAAAAAAGAGTAAACCGGAATTAGTCTCCGATTTCTTCTTCTTCCTTCTTGCCTTTTTCAATCACTTCGGGTTCAGCGGAAACGGCACCTTCTTCAACGGCAGCCACTTCTTCTTCACCGGAGGTGGTGATAACGACCACGATTTCGTCCAGATTCGAGAGAACCTGCACTTTGTCGCCGACTTTAATTTCTTTCACATGAATGGCATCGCCAATCTTTTTCAGACCGGAAATGTCCACATGGATACGTTCGGGCAGATCCTGCGGCAGGGCTTCAACTTCGATTTCTGACATGTTGTCAACAACCAAACCGTTGTAATCTTTTACAGCCGGGGCAACACCATCAAAGACCAGTTCCACACGGGCGCTGATTTTTTCGGTGAGCGAAACGGCCTGAAAATCAACATGGCGCAGAACGTTCATAATATAATCGCGCTGTTTTTCACGAACCAGGGTGGGATATTCTTTTCCATCCAGGTCGAGTGTAACGATCGTGGAGGATGACAGACCATGTAAAGCGCGAGTGGCTTCGCGCAGGTCAAGCGTTACTGAAAGGCTTTCTTCGATATGGCGACCATAAATTACGGCCGGCAGTTTACCCTGGCGGCGTAACTGTCCAACCTGCTTGCCGCGAATAGTACGTTTTTCAGCTTTAATAACGATCTTTTCCATTTTTTATCCTTTAAGCGCCTCTCACCCCGCGTCCGGGTTACCTTCGCTCCCATAAGATTCGGCATCCACCGTGGTTTTTTCGCCCTTTATAAAGCGACCGACGCGACTTATGATTTTATCCGTAGTGATGGAATTCGTCAAGAATTTTAGAATTTCTCCTCGTTTTCTTGGATGATCGCCAATTTTCGGGTGAATATATTATTTAATAATTGATTAAATCGACTTACATCTTCAACCGTTAAAAGGGTATACATTGTTTCCGCATGGACGGCATAAGGAGTCAAATAACCTTTTATAAATTTTCTAAACAATATCATTCCGCGTTTCTCGCCATAAAAACCGATATTTAATTTAAGTTGAGATTGGATCGTTTCATAAACGTTTTCCTGCGATACCTCTTCACGATTCAAAAAACTGAATATCCACGGGTTAAAACGTGCCGCCCGGCCGATCATCACAGCATCGCAACCGGTGTAGTTGATCATCTTCTGAATATCTTCCGCTCTTTTAACATCTCCATTTCCAATGACCGGGATGTGTAATTGTTGTTTGATCTCGGCAATGGCATCCCAGTTGGCGTTTCCCTGGTAACCCTGTTTGCGGTGTCGCCCATGAACGGTTAACATTGCCGCGCCATGCTCCTCGATGATGCGGGCTGTCTCAAGGTAATTTAGTGAGTTTTCATCCCACCCCAGTCTAATTTTTCCGGTAACGGGGACCGATAAAGACTTCGTTAACAGGTCAAAGATTTCTGCTATTTTTTGGGGATTTTTTAATAAACCGGATCCCGCGCCGCGATTGGCTACCGTTCGCGCCGGGCAGCCCATATTGACATCGATGATATCCGGTTTATGTTTCTCCAGAATCAGGGCGGCTTGTAAAATGCGGGCCGGTTCATCATCAAACACCTGATAAACCAACGGTCGCTCTTCTTCAAGATAAGCCAATCGTTCGTCATGATGCGGTGGATGCCCCACCACGACGTCAATTGCATTAATAAACTCAGTTATGCTCATCGCAGAACCCAATCTGCGAGTTAACACCCGGAATGGTAAATCACTGTAACCATCCATGGGAGCCAGCATAGCCGCGCTCTCAACCTTTATTGGACCAATAGAAAAAGGATTAAAATCCTGCATGATTTTTATCTTAAATCAATCAGGTTGCACTTAAATGGACTGATGGATTGTAAAGGGGAACTCTGCAAAATCAAAACACTTTGGTTTATCTCGATTAAGCCGTCTTTAACCGTAACTGGTTCGCCGCTTAAATAATCTTCATAGTTGCCATCCGGCAGTTGCACATTTATCCGTCCCTTGTAATCTAAAACATTAAAAATGCCGTAAAAGACCTGTGTTTTGTCCTGCCAGATGGCCTGAATGTTAGGTGCATCCTCTAAAATGCTGAATATTCCATCCTGTAAACAGGTTTGTTTTTTAAGTGATGTTAAACTTCGGATGAATGCGGATAATCCGTAATCTCTCCATTCAATCACCTCCCGTTCAAATAACGAGGGGGTAAGCATGGCTTCCGCCTCCTGACCGGCATAAACCATAAAAGCGCCCGGTAGAAAGGCGGAAAAAGCCGTCCAGGCCAGCGCTTGAGAACGCGTTTTTGCCAATGCCATAATACGCGGTTGATCGTGATTCTCGACGCAGCGCATTTTGATATAGTTGGCCGGATACATACCCGCTTGGTAACGTAACATTTGCAGGTAATCTTTAACCGGGTTAAGACCCATCATCACCCCCGACCAGATCGGCCAGATATCATAATCGTACGTCAGGTCAAAAACCGTATACAATTCTCCATCCGACTGGGCGTAAAGCCCATGCTGCCGGCGTTCT
>JAJTBH010000068.1 GCA_021287005.1 Anaerolineae bacterium | reverse complement strand
TGATTTTTATCAACCGGTCCTCGCTTAATTTGATTCAAAAAGATCGTAACCCGAAATTGCTTGTTCCCCCTCCCGAGAACTAGATTTTTTAATTTAATAAACCGGTAACCCTCCAATACTCAAAAAGCATTGGAAATACTCCTATTCCATTGATTCCCTTACTGTAAAAAAAATATTCCAGAAGGGGATGCATGTATCGTTGTTAAATTTTTTAATTAATCTTCAATCAATAAAAACAAGGATTTTAGATGTACACAAATCATTTACCCGCAATTCATGAAGTTTTAGCCCTTATTAATCTTTGGGCTCAAAATTTGATCTTTAACATGGGCTATCCCGGACTGATGTTGGTTATGTTTATCGAAAATATCTTTCCTCCCATCCCCTCGGAAATTATTCTTCCTCTGGCAGGCAATCTCTCATTAAGCGGGCATTTCACTTTATTGGGAATCACATTGGCAGGCATGAGCAGTTCCGTTTTGGGAGCCTGGGTGTTTTACGGTATAGGATACTGGATGGATGAAAACAGGATTCGTCTGCTGATTTCCCGGTTTGGGAAGTGGTTATTTATTTCAGAAAGTGATTTTAATCGAGCCATTTACTGGTTTTCACGTCATGGTGATTGGGTCATATTTTTTCTGCGTTTTACTTTATTTACGGCTCTCGGCACGGCATGCTGGAGTTTCTGCCTAGCCTTTGCTGGAAAGATGTTGGGAGAAAACTGGATTATGGTCGAAGGCTTCATTTCACGGTATGAAAAAGGTGTTTTGATAATGGCAATAATCGCTGTTGGTATATTTTTATTTTTTAAGATAAAAAAATCTGCCGCTCAAACCAAAGTTTCTGATTTTTGATTTAAATGTTGCCTTACAAACATTCAATCGATAAATTTATATCGATAAAGTTTGTAACAAATAAAACCGTGCACCGGCATTATTCACATCCTCACAGGCGCACATACGTGCAATTTACAAAAATCGATAAAAAAGTCACTATTAAAATATACAAGATTAGGATAAAATAAGTTGAATATCCAAATTTAATCTAATATAACAGAGCGAGTTGTTCATGGATGTAAAAGATTTACTCCATTTAATCAACGGTGTTTTGATTAATGAGACTGCAGATTTATCGCGCGAAATCAAAGGGGGGTGTGGCGCCGACCTGATGAGTGATGTTTTGGCCTCCATTCAACCCGATGCCGTTTTATTAACCGGCTTGTGCAATCCTCAGGTGATTCGAACGGCTCAAATGGCCGATGTATCCGCTGTCGTTCTCGTACGCGGCAAAGTCCCCCCTCAGGAAACAATTGATCTGGCAATTCAAGAACGTATTCCGCTTATCACTTCTCCGTATGGAATGTTTGAACTTTGTGGAAGGCTTTATCAGGCTGGCCTGTCCAGTTTGGAACGCCCGATGAATTCAGATGCCTGTTCATGTGAAGAAGAAACCTGATAAGGTATAAAACATGGTGTCAAACCCCGGTAATTTGGCAAGAGACAGTCATAGCGTAAACGACCAGGTCGCTGAAAATATTACTCGCGTTGAAGAACTGGCCTATGAATTAAAAGTTGAAGAAGTCATGACGCGCGATGTGCGTAAACTGTCGCCCGACATGATGATGAAAGATGTGCTGGATGATTTTAGACAAAATCGCATTTCGGGCGCACCGGTGCTGGCGGGTGAAGAGTTAATTGGGGTTATCAGTATTGAAGATATCATTAACTGTTTAATAAAATCTGATATCGACAGCCCGGTCAGCAAATACATGTCGGTCAAACTTTTTACGGTTTTGGCCAGCGATCCGGTTATTGAAGCGCTCAAAAAATTTGTTAATACAAAATTAGGCCGATTAATCGTCGTAAATGAATCCGGCAAATTAAAAGGGATTATTACTAAAGGAGATATTACTCGCGGTTTTCTTTCGGCGCTCCAAAGAGATTATCACAGCGAAGAATTAATTCGTTACCGCGCCAGTCACCTGTTTGATGATATTGAGTCCGATCGCACCAGTTTGATTATGCGTTACAACATAAAACAAGGCGATTTTACTCACGGTGGAGAAGCTTCAAGTAATATCAAAAGGGCTTTATTAAGGTTGGGTGCGCAGCCGGGGCTGGCTCGCCGCTGCGGGATTGCCGCTTATGAAGCCGAAATGAATTTAATCATCCATACAACTAATGGTGGTATCATTCGTGTGGAAATTGAGCCTCATAAAATAACCATCGATTGTTATGACGATGGACCCGGTATTAAAGACATTTCATTGGCGCTCAAACCCGGTTATTCAACAGCCAGTGAGAGTATTCGCGAATTGGGATTTGGTGCCGGAATGGGTTTGGTAAACATTCAAAGGTGTGTTGAATCAATGAAGCTTGAATCGGTTTATGGGAAGGGTACCCGTTTAACAATGAAAATTTTCCTCAATGAAGACGCTGTCGGTGAAGCAGGATCTTCTAAGGAGACCAAATAGAATGAATTTGCAAAAAATAATCGATGCTCTCAATTTAAAAGTGTTAACTAAAAATATTGACTTTTCTGAAGTCTCTCCAACAACCGGTTATGCTTCTGATTTGTTGAGTTGTGTGATGGCAGGCGCAGCACATGGCAGCCTGTGGGTTACATTACAGGCTCATACAAACATTGTTGCGGTTGCCGCCCTGCTGGAATTATCCGCCATCATCATTACGGATGGCGCCACGCCGGATGACGCAACAATTCAAAAGGCCAATGAAGAAAATATCACTCTTTTATCTGCAAAAGAGAATACTTTTTTTGTTGTTGGAAAATTATGGGAGATGGGTATTAGAGAAAAGTAATAATAACCAATCTTCTAAACAGGCATTAATTGAAAATATTTAAAGCTGACCTGCACGTACATACTGTATTGTCGCCTTGCGCTGCCATTGAAATGATTCCGCCCTTGATTGTTCAAGAAGCGCTCTCGCAAGGCATCAATCTGATTGCAATTACAGACCATAATGCCACCGCCAATATCACAGCCGTGCAAAAGGCGGCGGTTGGAACAGAATTAACAGTCTTACCAGGAATGGAGGTGCAAACAAAAGAAGAGGTTCATGTACTCTGCATTTTTGATACGCTCGAACAAACAGAAGCCTGGCAAAGCATCGTAGATCGTTCTCTACCCAATATTGAGAATCGTCCCGATTTTTTTGGTGAACAATACGTCGTGGACGAAACGGGTGATTTCATTCGTCATGAAGAACGATTACTGCTTAATTCCACCGATTTGACGTTTGAAGAGGTTGCTAAAAAAGTTAAAGAACTGGGTGGGCTGTTTATTCCTGCCCATGTCAACCGTAAAGCTTTTGGTTTGCTCGCAAACCTTGGGTTAATTCCGGAAAATGTCCGGGTTGAAGCGCTTGAAATTTCACGCCATATAACCCCACAGAAGGCTAACGAGACTTACCCACAAATTAATGGATACCCATTAATCCAGAATGGAGATGTCCATTACATTGATGAGTTTCTCGGTTCAAGCCATTATCTGCTGGAGAAACCTGAAACTTGCGAATTATTATATGCAATCCTGCAACAAAACGGAAGATCATTAACCATCGTTTAAGAGCTATCACAGCAAAATTCATCAAAAATGCGAGTGGTCACTTAATCATAAATATTGATGTTGGTATCAATAAAAATATTAGTGACATTTATCATGCCTTTTCAAAGAAAGTAATACGATACGATTTATGCGAATTGGCTTTATGATACAAAAAATTCTTTGGAGCATATAATGGTAAATCTACTCGAAAAACTACCCTCAAATGATCCGCTGGCAGATCCCACGCGGAAACAAATTATCGACCAGATTCTGGAAGATAATAAAGGAGTGCCAGGTTCGACTATGGTAGTTCTAAATGAACTTCAAAGCAGTATTGGTTTCATTTCTGAACCCATGCAACAATATGTGGCACAACAGTTAAAAATACCTGTAAGCAAGGTGCATGGTGTGGTTTCATTTTATTCATTTTTCACCACGACACCCCGTGGTAAACACACCATCAAATTCTGTATGGGTACCGCCTGTTATGTCGGCGGTATGCCTCAATTGATAGACAAAGCCAAACAGATTTTGGGCATTGACCCGGGTCAAACCACACCGGACGGAAACATAACCCTTGAACTTTGCCGCTGCGTGGGTGCCTGCAGCCAGGCTCCCGCCGTGGTTATCGACGAGGAAATACATGGCCGTCTTCGTCCCAATAAATTCCCCGCTTTATTAAATTCTCTACAGGAAGAGAAAGTTGCTTGAAAGAGTTATCTCTTCATTTATTGGATATTATTGAAAACAGCATCTCTGCCCGGGCTGACAATATTACCGTGGAGATTATTGAAGATACCGACAGAGATTGCCTGAAAATGAGCGTTTTGGATGATGGTAAAGGAATGGATGCAGAAATGTTAGCCAGGGTAACAGATCCTTTTGTCACCAGTCGCACAACTCGAAAAGTTGGGCTGGGAATACCCTTGTTAAAAGCTGCTGCCGAAGCTTGTAACGGTCGTTTTGACATTCATTCCGAACCGGGAAAAGGAACCCGTGTTTCAGTGGAATTCCAACGCAGTCATATTGACCGCGCCCCTTTGGGCGATCTGGCCAATACTTTTTTGAGCGTAGTCATCGGTTCACCCCAGATCCACTGGGTGTTAAATTATCAGGTTAATTCAAACCGGTTTGAATTTGACGATCAACCGATCAAGGACGAGTTAAAAGATATCCCCTTGAGTGACCCTGAAGTTATTAAATACCTTCGTAATACGCTCAAAGAAGGCATTAATAGTGTCCAATTAAACTAGAGTAATAAAAATTCATCTTATATCTTGGAGAGACCGCAATGGATAAAGTGAAATCGCTTGAAGATTTAAAAAGAATACGCGAACAAGCCTTGCAAAAAAGAGAAGCAAAAGTCACCAGCGGACAAAAAGAAATTATTGTTGGCATGGGGACAGTCGGCATCGCCGCAGGCGCACGTGAAACCTTAAAAGCCATTCTTGACTACATCGAATCCAACAATGTTAAAGACATCGTTGTTCGCCAGACCGGCAACATCGGTATCGATTCAATGGAACCCATCGTTCAGGTCATTGTTGGCGGCGAAGCAAAAGTTACTTACGGTAAAGTCAGCCCTGAAGTAGCCCAGACGATCATGAAGGAGCATATTGTTGGCGGACAGATTGTTAAACAATATGTTATTGAGACTCAACAATAATTAAACATCATTCGTGTTTCTATTGACACATTGATGTATCAACCATAATGCGTAAGGTATAACACAATGGCTTTTTTCCGTTCACACATACTGGTATCTGTCGATCCCCAGTGTCTTGACAAAGGGGCTTACGACATCATAGATGCGCTGCAAGACCAACTTGTAGCTCAAGGTTTGATTGATGAAATTCAGGTTTTGGAAACATCCCGCATTGGCGATCCTGGAAAATTTGGTCCCGACATCATGGTATATCCTGATGGCGTTCATTATGGCAATTTAACCACAAAAGATATTCCAAACCTGGTTCATGAACATTTCCTCAAAGGGCGTGTTGTTGATAGACTGCTCGCCAAAGAAAACGTGTTTGTCGATGAAGAATTACGTTCACCCTCTTCCAAAGAGATGCGTGTCGTGCTTGGCAATTGTGGCAAAATCGACCCACTGAATATCGAGGATTACATCGCTGAAAACGGTTATATGGGCCTGGCCAAAGCTTTAACCGAAATGAGTCCCGAAGGCGTTCTGGATGAAGTAATGCGTTCCGGAATGCGTGGCCGCGGTGGTGCGGGTTTTCCCACAGCAAAAAAATGGGAGCTGTGTCGCGCAAGCAAAACAACCCCCAAGTTCGTAATTTGTAACGCCGATGAAGGCGACCCGGGCGCATTTATGAACCGCCGCGTCCTTGAAGGTGATCCGCATGCGGTAGTTGAAGGCATGACTATTGCTGCATATGCGATTGGCTCAAATCAGGGTTACATTTACTGTCGCGCCGAATACCCAATTGCCGTACACAACCTGAAAATTGCCATCGAACAGGCACGCCAGTTAGGTTTCCTGGGCGATAATATTTTTGGAACTGATTTCACCTTTAATCTTGAAGTTCGGATTGGCGCAGGCGCTTTTGTCTGTGGTGAGGAAACCGCTTTAATGGCCTCCATTGAAGGTCAGCGAGGTGAACCACGCCCCAGACCGCCTTTCCCGGCTGTAAAAGGCCTTTTTGGCAAACCCTCCAACATCAACAATGTTGAAAGTTATTCCAATGTGCCCAAGATTATTTTACGTGGAGCCGATTGGTACAGCTCCATCGGCGCCGAAAATGCGCGCGGCACCAAGACTTTTGCATTAACCGGCGACGTAAAAAACACCGGCCTGATCGAAGTTCCGCTGGGAATTACGGTCGGTGAAGTAGTCAACGATGTCGGTGGTGGAATTAAAAACGATAAGGCTTTTAAGGCTGTACAAATCGGCGGCCCGGCCGGAGGTTTCCTCAGCCAAGAACACCTGAGCTATCCAATGAATTATGAATCGCTCAGGTCTGCCGGCGCAATGATGGGCTCGGGCGGCCTTGTGGTGCTGGATGAAGACACCTGTATGGTCGATATGGCCCGTTTCCTGCTGGAATTCACACAAGACGAAAGCTGCGGTAAATGTGTGCCCTGTCGTGTGGGTACACGCCGCCTGCTCGAAATTTTGACCCGCATTTGTGAAGGCAAAGGCAAAGATGGAGACATTGAATTGTTGGAGGAATTGAGCCAGCAGATTCGCGAAACCAGCCTGTGTGGCCTGGGCCAGGGTGCGCCCAACCCGGTCATTACCTCTATTAAATATTTCCGCCATGAATACGAAGCTCATATTTATGAAAAACGTTGCCCGGCCAAGGTCTGCCGTTCTTTGATTTCATTTGAAGTCCAGGAAAGCGCCTGCACGGGCTGCACAGTTTGCGCGCGTAACTGTCCGGTCAATGCCATCTCCGGCGAACGTCGCCATCCGCATCATATCGATCCGGATATTTGTATACGCTGCGGCATCTGTGCTCAAGTCTGCAACTATAACGCCATTGAAGTGCATTGAGTCCGATGTTGCCCCAATTTTGATTGCCACTCCTAAATCCTTGTTGGATTAAATAACAAAGTTGATTTAAACAATTATTATTCACCCAATGGAAGAGGAGCATGATCGTGGAAGAAATTAATAAAAATACTGTTTTAGATGTGGTCAATGATGTCGTTGCCAGGCACGGAGCCAGTCGCGACGAATTAATACCGATTTTAACTGAGATTAATCAACAGATCGGTTACTTGCCGCAAGAAGCAATGGAAGCGGTCAGTCATCAATTACGCACGCCTAAGAGCCAGTTGTTTTCTGTCGCCACTTTTTATCATATGAAAAACGTGGCAAAAATGTCATTCAATTCTGCGAAAGTGCTCCCTGCCACGTGGTTGGTGGGCGTGAAGTTTGGATGGCTTTACAAGAAGCCTTACACTTAAGTAATGGTGAAACCAGCCCTGATGGTAAATGGACGTTGATAACCACCAGTTGTCTGGGAATTTGCGGGGTCGGACCGGTGATCGTCATCAACAATGAAATCTTCGGAAACGTCACCCCTCAACAGGTTCCTGAAATATTGGCCCGTTTCAACTAAGGAAAGGTGAATCCATGAAAGCCTATCGATCGATGGTATTGGTTTCAAGTGATCCGCAAAGTATTGAAAAAGGATCAAAAATTGTTTTTGAAACGCTTCAACAAGAAATTAAAGCCTTTAACCTTGAAGATGAAATTTCTCTTTCAATGGTTGGCGACGTGGGTCGCCACGACGCTATCCCCATGGTCATTGTTTACCCTGAAGCGGTTATTTATGGCCCGGTGAAACCGGAAGATGTACATTTTCTGGTCGAGGAGCATCTTTACAAAGGCAGAATCGCCGCCGGCTTACAGGCCTCAAATCGTGAACTGAGTGGCAGAATTGCCTGGTTATCAGCTCGAAAAGGGACCTTACCGGCTGAAAAACGGGTGGTTTTGGAACGGGCGGGTTTTATCGACCCAACCAGTATCGAAGATTATATAGCCCATGACGGTTACCTGGCTTTGGGAAGGGTGCTGAGCGAAATGCAGCCGGCCGACGTGATTGCCGAAATCACTCAATCCGGATTAAGAGGACGCGGCGGCGCCGGTTTTCCAACCGGGACCAAATGGGGTTTTGTTTCCAAAGCTAAAGGTGATAAAAAATATGTCATCTGCAATGCCGATGAAAGCGAACCGGGAACATTTAAAGACCGTTTGATATTGGAAGGCGACCCGCATGCCATTCTTGAGGCGATGACCATTGCCGCTTATGCGGTTGGAGCCAACGAAGGTTACATTTATGTTCGCGGGGAATATACCCTTGCACAACAGCGTTTAAAAACAGCCATTGAACAGGCCGAACAATTCGGCTTTTTGGGTAATAACATTTTTGAGAGTGGTTTCAGTTTCCGCCTGCACGTTCATTCCGGGGCAGGGGCATATATTTGTGGTGAAGAAACCGCATTAATTGAATCCATCGAAGGAAAACGCGGTGAACCGCGTGCCCGTCCGCCCTATCCAACCACCAATGGTCTATGGGATAAACCCACCCTGGTAAATAATGTAGAAACCCTGGCAAACATTCCGCCCATCATCCGTCACGGCCCTGCCTGGTACCGTTCGCTGGGAACTCCCAGCAGCCCGGGCACCAAGGTTTATACCATACTTGGTAATGTAAATGTCACCGGCCTGATAGAAGTCCCTATGGGTATTACCTTGCGGGAAGTTGTTGCCATTTACGCCAGAGGAATGAAAAACGGATCATCCTTTAAAATGGCTCAAACCGGTGGCTCCAGCGGTTCCATCATCCCGGCCAGTTTACAGGATACCCCCATGGATTTTGATTCATATGCCAAAGCCGGTGTATCCCTGGGGTCGGGTGCGTTATTAATCTGCGATGACGATAACTGTGTGGTTGATCTTGCCAAAGTATTGTTAAATTTCTTCCGAACTGAAAGCTGTGGAAAATGCAACCCATGCCGCATTGGTAATGAAAGAGCCTACCAAATTCTTTCCAACATTGCCGAAGGCGTCGGAACATTAAAGGATTTGGACGATCTGGCAACTTTGAGTGACAATCTTTATCAGCTCTCGAATTGTGGCCTTGGGCAAACCTCTGCCACACCTTTACGAGACTCATTAAATTATTTCAGAGCTGAAATTGAAGCACATATCCGCTTAAAAGTCTGCCCCAGCGGGGTCTGCTCGATGAGCGGTAAATCTTACAAATACAATTAATTCCATTAATATTGCATTCATGGAGAGATAGATAATGGTCCAACTAACAATTGACGATAAAAAAATAGAAGTTCCAGAAGGAACCACTGTATTAAGAGCCGCTCAATCGGCGGGGATTGATATTCCCACGCTTTGCGACCATCCCAACCTGACGCCTTATGGCGGCTGCCGTCTCTGCCTGGTGGAAGTGGAAGGCGCGCGCACATTGCAGCCGTCCTGCACCATGCCGGCCAGTCCCAATATGGTGGTTAAAACCAATACCGAAAAAGTAAAATCTGCCCGCAAGTTTGTTTTAACCATGATCTTCAGCGAGCGTAATCATCTTTGTCCGTACTGCGTGGTTTCGGGTGGCGATTGTGAATTGCAAAACGCCGCTTACCACGAGGATATGACCCATTGGCCGCTTTCTCCCAACTGGCAGTCCTTCGATGTAGATGCCTCACATCCGTATATTGTTGTCGATAATAACCGCTGTATTCTCTGCCGTCGCTGCGTGCGTGCCTGCGGCGAGTTGGTTGGCAATTACACCCTCGGTTTCGAAGAACGGGGCGCCCGCAGTTACCTGGTTGCCGATTTTGGCACGCCTCTGGGCGAAAGCACCTGCGTTTCTTGCGGTATGTGCGTTCAGGTTTGCCCGACCGGAACGTTAATTGATCGATGGTCTGCTTATCGCGGTAAAGAAACCCAGGTGGATCACCACGAAACGATCTGCACCGGGTGCAGCGTAGGCTGCGGCATTGATGTGATGACACGCAATAACGCTCTCGTGCGCATTGAAGGGAATTGGAGCGCCGCGGTTAATGGCGGTGTGGTTTGTAAAGTGGGCCGTTTTGATCCCTTTGATAACAGTGGCGAACGTATTCTCACTCCGTTAATTAATAAAGACGGCAAACTTAAAGCCGCCACCTGGCAGGAAGCGCTGGATGTAATCGCCTCTCAATTAAAATCATCCAGTCCAATCGTTGCAGCCGCTTCAACGCGTCTGTCTGCCGAGGCGTTATATCAGTTCAAGAATTTGTTTGCCGGGAATTTAAAATCGGCCTGTGTGACCAGTCTTGAAGAAGGCGCTTTTACAGCGGCAGCCGCAGAAACTGCTCGCCAAAACAAAATCGCGTTTGAGGGAAAACTGGATGTACTAAAGAAGTCGGACTGCATTGTGCTGGTTGGCACAGATCTCGTCAACAATCATGAAGTGGACGGTTTCTTCGTAAAACGTATCCTTTCTTCCGGTACTCATCTGATCGTGGTTGATGCAGCCGGCAATGCACTGGATAACCTGGCTGATTTTTCATTCAAAGCAAAAGAATCCGACACACTTAAGGTTTTATCCGAAGCTTTGTCTTCCGCCAGCGAAGACGGTTCCGCTTTGTCTGAGGCCGCGAAACTGCTCGCCGCCGCCAAACAACCCACTTTAATATATAGCAAAGCCAATCCGGCGCTACTTAAATCCATTATGGACTTCGCCAGAACCGCCGGTATCTTAAAAGAGGGATATTCCGGCATTATCGGCACGAAAGGCCTGGCCAACAGCGTAGCAGCTTCGCAATATCAGCTCGATTCGGCTTTCAAAGCCGAAGGCGCCAAAGCGGCTTTCATTGCATTGGGCGATGAAGGCCCTTCACAAAAATTAATTCAAGCCCTTTCCACAGTTCCGTTCCTGGTTGTTCAAGCCAGCTATACCTCACAACTCACCGCCATGGCCGAGGTGGTATTACCCGCCGCGACCTGGATGGAACAGGAAGGTCATTATGTCAATTCCGACGGTCGTATTCAAAAAGCAGTAAAAGTTTTGGATGCCACCGAAGAAATCCGGACAAACGAGGCCATTATCAAAGCTCTGGCCGAAAAACTCGGCTTTAGCGGCCAGGCTGATGATTGGAAAAATGAACTTACAACGGCTGTCGCATCAGTTGTTATCAGTGAATAAGGCTTAATGTTACAAGGAGAAAAAATGGCAAAACCAAAAGTTGCTTCAGATTGGATGTGTGGCTGCGCCGGCTGTCATATGTCTCTGCTTGATATGGATGAACGGATTTTAAAGATCCTCGAACTGGCCGATTTACGCGCCACTCCGATTACCGACCTGAAACAGGCTGATGCAAGTGGTGTGGATGTTGGCGTTCTGGAAGGCGGCATTAATAACACCTATAACGAAGAGCAGGCTCACCTCATGCGCGAACGCTGTAAAACGCTGGTCGCTTTGGGCGACTGCGCTGTATTCGGTGGTGTACCGGCCATGCGAAATTTCTTCAGCCTCGAGGATACCTTGCGACGGGCCTATGTTGAAGCTGAAAGCGTGGACGAATCGGGCAAGATTCCCGACGATCCCGAAATTGCAACTATGACGCGTGTGCGTGCCGTTCAGGATGTTGTTCCTGTCGACATTTTTGTTCCCGGCTGCCCACCCGATGCCGATGTAATTTTTTACGTCCTCAGCGAGTTGGCTCAGGGTCGTAAACCCGAATTAAAAGACAAGTTGCTTCACTGGCACTAGGAGGTTTTAATGGTTGCGCAAAAAATCACAATCGAACCCGTAACTCGTATCGAAGGCCATGCCAAAATTACAGTTCGCCTTAACGAAAAAGGCACTGTTGATCATGCCTATCTGCATATCAATGAATTCCGCGGATTTGAAAAATTCTGCGAAGGGCGCCAGGTATTCGAAATGCCCAATATCACACCGCGTATTTGCGGTATCTGCCCGGTCAGCCATCATTTAGCTTCGGCTAAAGCCGGTGACGCCGTTTATGGCGTTACGCCTCCGCGACCCGCCTCGCTGCTGCGTGAATTGATGCACATGGGGCAGATTATTCAAAGTCACGGTATGCACTTTTTTGAACTGGCCGGTCCCGACCTGCTTTTAGGTTTTGACGCCGATCCCGCCATTCGAAATGTCGCCGGTCTGGCCGCAGCCAACGCCGACCTGACCGTCAAAGCCGTTATGCTGCGCAAATACGGTCAGGAAATTATTCGCACCCTGGGCGGCCGGCGCGTGCACCCGGTTTTTGCTGTTCCGGGTGGTGTTAATAAGGCGCTTAAAGCCGATGAACGCGATACGATGTTAAAGGGTCTTGACGAAGCCATCAGCACCATAAAAATCGGCTTGTCCGTCATGAAAGATTGGGCAGCCAAAAATATGGAAGATATTAACAAGTTCGCCGTTTTTAAGACGGGTTACTTTGGTCTCGTTACCCCGGAAAACGGCCTTGAATTATATGATGGCAATATCCGCCTGGTAAATTCCGATGGAAAACAGCTCGAAATTTTCCCGGTCAGCAATTACCTCGATTATATTGCGGAACATGTTGAATCATGGACTTACCTCAAGTTCCCGTATTATAAAAAGATGGGGTATCCCAATGGTGTTTACCGTGTTGGTCCGCTGGGGCGTTTAAATACCATTGAGAAAATTGATACCCCGCTGGCTGCTGAGGAATTTAAAGCCTGGAAAGCGATTAACAATGGCAAACCGGTGGAAAATACGCTTTATTACCACTACGCCCGTTTGATTGAAACCCTTTTTGCCGCCGAACGGGTTGCCATTCTTCTGGATGACCCCGATATTCTCAGCAACGATGTTATCAATACCCGGCACGATTTTAAAGGCGAAGGTGTGGGTGTCATTGAAGCGCCGCGCGGAACCCTGATTCATCATTACAAAGCCAATCCCAATGGTCAGCTCGAAAAAGTAAACCTGATTGTTTCCACGGGGCACAACAACTGGGCCATGTGTGAAGCCGTTGACAGCGTCGCCAAAACCTACATCACCGGTCCGGATATTAGAGAAGGGCTGCTCAATCGCGTTGAAGCTGCCGTTCGTGCTCACGACCCCTGCCTGTCCTGCTCAACCCATGCAGTCGGTCAGATGCCTATCGTCATCAGTGTATTGGACGCTCAGGGTAACCTGGTCGATACCATTTCACGGGGTGCCTGATTTTTTATGATATGATCGTAAGGGTTTTGAAGGTTTTCCCTTCAAAACCCTTGCTTTTTATTGAAAAACAATGAAAAAAACACTGTTATTGGGCTTTGGAAATCTTGACCGTCAGGATGACGGCGTGGCATGGCACATCTTAAATCGTGTCAGTGCGCAATATCATTATTCCATTTGCGAATGCCCCGAAGAAATTCCCGTTAATATAACCGAAGGACTGGATGTCTATTTTCTATTGCAATTAATGCCAGAGCTGGCCGAAGAATTAGCTGTTTATGAACGTATATGTTTTATTGACGCTCATACCGGCAGCGTCCCTGAAGAAATTCACATCAGTCCTGTCAGCGCTTGTTTTCAAAACTCGCCGCTTACACATCACCTGACTCCTGAAACATTAATGTGTTTTGTCCGTGACGCCTATCACAAAACACCCGAAGCTTTGTTGGTATCGGTAAGAGGTTATGATTTTCAATTCGAACGATTTTTATCTTCCAGAACAGATTCACTTGCCAATCAGGCGGTTGAAGAAATCAACAAATGGATTAATTTATCCACTCATTGATATTTTAAAATAACATTCATGAACACACAGCTAGAATCTCCCATTGGCCCCCACACAATGATTTCGGGACGTGAATATGATTATTTTTCGGGTACCGGATATTTGGGGTTGCAATCTCACCCGGCAGTCATTCAAGCCGCAAAAGAAGCGCTCGATTTATACGGTTTTTCGACCGTGTCTTCGCGCGGCGGTCTGGGTGAATATGCTTTATACACTGAGTTTGGGCATCAGGCCGCGGGCTTTTTTCAATCTGAAAAAATATTACATTTTGCCAGTGGATATT
>JAJTBH010000067.1 GCA_021287005.1 Anaerolineae bacterium | reverse complement strand
AATGATTTTTTGGGTTTTCATCGTAAAATCTCCTTTACTATAGCAGTTATAATCATCTCACCCTTATGCGCTCAGGTCAAGGGAAGATTTATCCCCTGCATTTGCCGGAAGCCTTTTTGAAAATTACCTCCCGGTTGACAAGCTGTTATATACTTCTATAATCAGAAACAAAAATTACGATTTGTTGTTGATGTGAGTGAAATATATGCTAAAAGACCAGATAGCGGATGTGTTTCAACGCCATTTTCATCAGTTCGGTTTTAAAAAAACCTCCGTGGATGATATTGCCCATGAAATGCAGATCAGCAAAAAAACCATTTATCAACATTTTTTAAGTAAAGAAGATATTTTTGAGTTTATAGTTCACCGGAATGCACAATCCGTTTTGTCTGACCTGGTGAAACAGCTTCCGGATGAAAATAATGAAATGGCACGTTTGGAACGTTTGATTCACTTGATCCACGCCCTTGCGCGCGATTTTCGCCGGGAAATAAATAATTTTGAGACGCAATTTAAAATGGAGATTGCTGAAAAGGCTTATCAGGAAGCTTATTCTCTGCTTATTGCCGATCTAATTACTCGTGGCGTTGAGAAAAAAGAGTTTCATTGTTCCAATTTGCCGGCAACCATCCGGTTTGTGAATGTAATTATTGCGGAAAGCGTACACCTCGCTTTTTCCGAACCTTCTTTGGATCCGGCGGAACAGGCTGTTGTTGTGATTAAGAAAATTTTGAGTTAATGTTAAATAATTTTTTCGTTTCGGCTAACCCATAAACTGTATGTTAATAAAATAACCAGGCTGAATTGAAGGATAAAAAAAGGCAGATGTTGTTGGAAAGGCGCATGGTAAACCCAAACTTCACAAATTCGTGCAGAAATCATCCAGGTTAACACTGGAAACAGGGTTAATATTAACACGCCACGCCGCGCCAACGGCCGGCGATCGGCCCAAATAAGCAAGGCGGTCCATCCCCACATGAGAGCCGCAGCAGGTGTATTAGAAGCGCGATATGCCGCGCTGGAAACAGTGGGCGTGATTCCGGTTAACCAGGAATTTAACAGGGGAAAGGTTAATAAAATCCCGGCCAGTGCGTCTATGATTGCACCACTCCAATACGATAAACGTAACCATCCGATTGAATTTTTCATTTTAGAATACTCCTTGTTTGTTTAGGAAACTATAAACGTTTATAGTTTACATTATCCATTGTGTTCCGTCAAGAAGAGCATAAATAAAAAATAATCAGGTTATTTTAAGCGGGCGATATAAACGGCTAAAAACGCATGATAGTTTATGAGCTACTGTGCAGATCAAAAAAATACTACATTTGCCCCTTTACGTTTTCCTTTTAAACGTATATAGTAGATAAGGAGGGGTGTTTGGGGTCAAGTTTGGCGAGTCTGGATTTCAAGTTTTCCCATTAAAAAAGTCAAAAATATATATAACAAATTGCATACTTTTTTTTAACGCTCGTTTATGTACAGGGGAAAGATTACGATATAATAAAAAAGGTTTTTAAAGTGTTATAAATGTTTAAAAATGGATTTACATTCTCCGCCAATAACAAAATAATAAAGCAGAAGGGATTGTAAATAGGGCATTATGGGTATTGAACTGGTTGACCAACTTGAAAAATTACCGCTTTTTGCGGGACTGACACGCCAACAATTAACCTGGATGTCGCTGCGTATGTATCCGCACAACTTTCCTCAAGGTGTGGAAATGATCGTAGTAGGCACGCCGGGTGAGGTGGTCTATTTCATTCAGAGCGGCATGGTAAAGGTTTATTCTCCGCAACTGGATGGCAGCGAAGTGATTATTGATCTATTGGGCCCCGGGGCCCTGGTGGGTGAAATGAGCCTGTTGGACCAATCGGGCCGCTCAGCCAGCGTGATCACATTGGAAGAGACCAAAACCGTCTGGATGAACGGTGAAGATTTTCGCCGCTCTTTGCAGATGTTCCCGACTTTTTCGATCAACCTGTTAAAATTATTAAGCACACGCTTGCGCCTGACCAATGAACACATGCAGGCCCTGGCTTCACTGGAAGTGCATGGCCGTGTGGCGCACCAACTGCTGGCTTTTGCCGAGTTTTATGGCAAATCGCTTCCGGACGGCAACTTGATTATCGATTTACATTTACCCCAGGGCGAAATAGCCGAACTGGTGGGCGCTTCACGCAAACGGGTGAATCAGGCCATTGGCGACTTGAGACGCAAGGGACTGATTGCCTTTGATAACGACCGGCGCGTAACCATTTTAAACAAACAGGCGCTTAAGGATATGTGCGGAAAATATTAAAAATCCGCCGAACTGCGATTACCAGTTTTTCTTAATTCCATATACCCTGCTAACCGGCGTCACAATCAGGATGCCGGAATTGGGCTGTCCAAAATCACCCACGATGCCGCGCGTAATCTCGACCAGCCGGTCGACCATTGTTTCGTCTTCCACGGCGGTAAAAAGAGTACGGCTGCTGATTTCTTCGTGCCTGAACAAATCTTCGATACTGGGAATGAGCGGTAAATCTTCTTCTAACAGGGCATTCTGGCGCAGCTTTCCCAGGCCGGTGGAGGTCAAAATGGTAACGCCGCTCACGCCGGCGTCTTCCCAGGCCTCAAGCAGTTCTTTTAATTTTTCGGGTTGGCATAATACAAATAGAACGAGATACATAAGGGTTAAAAACCTTTCTGTTTATTTTAGCTTAGCTGTGCTCTGGATTCAACCGGTGGAAAAGCTGAACGTAATAAAATGGGGGTTAAAAGTGTGGTGAAAAGTACCATACCCACAATGGCCGAAAATTCGTCCGGGCTGACCAATCCCTGTTTAACACCCAGTGATGCCACAATCAAACCGACTTCGCCGCGTGAAATCATGCCCAGGCCCAATTGTAACGATTCAAAATTACTAAAACCTGCCAGGCGCGCCCCCAGGCCGGCACCCAGGATCTTGCCGATGACGGCGATTACAACCACAGCCAGCAGAAACCAGAGGGCATTCAGGTTTAAATCGCGCAGGTTAATGGATAGACCGATATGAATGAAAAAAATAGGAGCAAACAGGCCGTAAGTTAATGAATGTAAACCGCTTTCGAAGCGTGATTTTTCAGAGGTGCGGCCCAACATTAACCCGGCAATAAAAGTGCCGGTGATGGCTGCCATGCCGCCCCATACCTCGGCCGCCAGGGCATATACTAGCAGAATGATGATGGCAAGCGTCAGACTGCCCTGTGGAATCGACAGTTTTGAAATTCTTT
This sequence comes from Anaerolineae bacterium, assembly GCA_021287005.1. Taxonomy (GTDB): domain Bacteria; phylum Chloroflexota; class Anaerolineae; order Anaerolineales; family Anaerolineaceae; genus JAJTBH01. The sequence continues at coordinate 11,017 of JAJTBH010000067.1, read as the reverse complement.
TCATCAGATATGGTAAAACCCACAGGCCAAAAGCGGCTGAGCCGGCCAAAAAGGTAAACATGCGGATGAAGACCAGCAATATGTCAACGATACCCTGCCCGCCCGAAACCACCGCGAGGAAGATGGATAATAACAAAATGACCATGATGTCGTCAAACACAGCCGCCCCCAGCAAACCCAGACCCACGCGCGAGCGTAACACTTTTAACTCCATCAAGGTTTGCGCCGAAATGGAAACGCTGGTGGCGCCCATGGTAAGGCCGAGATAAATGGCCACCTCCTGGTGCATGCCGAATAAAAGACCGGTGCCCCATCCCATTAAACTTGGCACGATCACGCCCATCACACCTGCCAGGGCAGACACTCTCACGTTGCGTTTTAACTCCGATAAATGCAGCTCCAGACCGGCTAAAAACATGAGCAGCAAAACGCCCATTTCGCCCATGACGGCAACCGTGTTTTCCAGCAGGTGAGCATCACTGATGTAAGGCAGGTGAATGATGTTAAATAAGGAAGGACCCAGCGCCACGCCAACGAGCAATTCCCCCAGTACGGAAGGTTGACCGACGCGCGTGGCCAGATAACCGGCTACTTTGGCTGCCAGTAATATAATAAGTAATGTAAGCACGAATTGTAAAAATTCCGACATGATAAATCTTTCCGCAATCTGAAATCGTAGGTGAATATTAAATTTACAGGGGGAAACCAATTTATTAAAAGTACAAATATTTATTTTTTTATTCTACCGGAAGAAAAAAACGATTTTTTGTTTGTCGCGTAAAAATGGCGTAAAAACGATTGGAGACCCATATTCAAACTGTTCTGACGCCTGATAAATTAAACTTTGAAAGGTGCACCCTGAATTTATGGTATACTGCGATTCGAGTTGTAGCTACTGCCATTTGCGATGTACTCGAATATGAAAAAGGTTTGTTTTATATCAACCTGTTATTGCAGCAGTATGCGATTGTTTGATGAGGTATTTATGACAAAGGTTAAACGTTGTTTTCTCTTTTGCCTGATTCTGGTTCTGGCTGCCTGTTCGCAGCCGACCGCACTGGCAACCAATACGGCAGTAAAAGCTTCGGCCACTTATACCGGAGATCCTAACGCGCTGCCGACTCCACAGGTGATGACTACCCATGCACCGGATGTGCAGGGCACCGCCAATTCCTTTTTGACGGCCTGGAAATCGAGCCAGTATCAGACAATGTACGATATGCTTTCCCCACTGAGCAAAGAAGCCCATACCAGCGATGACTTTATCAAATATTATCGCGATTGTGCTACGAATTTAACGCTCAAAGATATTGATTTTACGATCAAGTCGACCCTTAAAAATCCCGATACGGCCCAGGTTAATGTGGATGTGATTTATCACACCAATCTGTTTAAAGACATTGAACGGCAGGTTCTCATCAATTTGAGCCTTGACCAGGGACAGTGGAAAATAGCCTGGGAGGAAGGCGCGGTAATGCCTGAATTAAAAGGCGGCAACAAACTGGCCTTGGATATGACCATTCCGTCTCGCGGCAATATTTTGGATCGTAATGGCAGCGCCATTGCCGCCGAATCGGATGCGGTCGCTCTGGGATATATCCCCGTGCAGGTTCCGCAGGGCATGGCCAGCACCCTGATTGGCATGATTGCCCAGTTAACGGGTGAATCTGCCCATGAGGTTTCGATTAAATATGAAAAAGCCTGGGATACCCCTTATGAATATGTGCCGGTGGGTGAGGTAACGCTGGAGCAGGTGCAGCGTTATTATGAACAGCTTGTCTCCGCCGGTATGATTATGGAAAATTACAAGTCCCGTTTTTATTATGACGGCGGCATTGCCTCGCAGGTGGTCGGATATACTCTGTTCATTTCGGAAAGCCAAAAAGAAGAGTATATGCGCAAAGGGTATAACGGCAGTGAAAAAGTTGGTTTTGCCGGCCTTGAAAAATGGGGCGAGACCTATTTGATGGGAGAGCGCGGCGCCAAACTATATGTGCTTGATTCAGTCGGCCAGCCCGTAACCATGTTAATGCAGACCGAATCCAAACCGGCCGCCAATATTTATACGACTTTCGACAATAATTTTCAGGAAGATGTTGAAAAATCGTTGCGCGGCCTGAATGGTTCAATTGTGGTTCTTGAGCGTGATACAGGTCGTATTCTGGCTATGGCTTCGTCGCCCACCTATGATCCCAACCTGTTTGACCCTTCCAATAACAACAGCCGTTTTTCACTTTCGTCCCTGTTAAACGACCCCGACAATCCGCAGCTTAACCGCGCCACGCAAAGCAGTTACCCGCCCGGTTCAGTTTTTAAGGTTGTGACCCTGGCGGCGGCGTTGGAAAGCGGTCTGTACCCGGCCAACTTCACCTATGAATGCGGCACGGAATTTACCGAACTGCCCGATGTTACCCTGTATGACTGGACACACTGGAAAGGTTATAAAGCCAGCGGCACTTTAACCCTGGCGGAAGGTTTAATGCGTTCCTGTGACCCGCTCTTTTATCATCTGGGTCTGGATATGTTCCGCAAACATATGCCCAATGCCATCTCAGACATGGCCCGTTCATTTGGCCTGGGCAGCCCCACCGGCGTTGAACAAATTGCCGAAGACAGCGGCAGCATTCCCGATCCGCAAACCGAAGGCGACGCCGTTCAGATGGGTATTGGGCAGGGCGCTTTGCTGGTGACACCCTTGCAAATGGCCGATTATATTGCGGCTGTAGGCAATGGCGGAACGTTGTATCGTTCACAAATAGTTGAAAAAGTGGAACGCCCCGATGGCGAGCAGTTGCTTAAGTTTGAACCCGAAGAACGCGGCAAACTGCCGGTTACCCCCGAAAATTTAAAGATCATTCAAGACGCCATGTATGAAGTGGTTGCCAACCCGCGCGGTACGGCGCATGGACGTTTCCTTGGCCTTGAAATTGAAGTGCACGGCAAAACCGGTACGGCAACTTCCAACGATATTGAAAAAGAACATGCCTGGTTTGCCGGGTATACAAACATGCACCGTACTGACCGGCCTGATATTGCCATTGTCGTCATGGCCGAACATGCCGGCGAAGGCTCTGAAGTGGCGGCTCCCATTTTCCGTCGTGTGGTTGAGTATTATTTCTTCGACAGACCCATGACCGTTTATCCGTGGGAAACCACCTTCTTTGTAACACGCACACCCACACCGCTGCCGCCCGATACCCCCACCCCCGGGCCGAGCGAAACGCCTTCAACGGCGGCTGGATAAGGATTAAATTAATTATGAGTGAGTTTAACCGGTCTTTATGACAAAATCGCTGGTGGAAGGTATCGTCATTCGCCTTCGCTCTGGTTTTTACACCATCCAGACCGGCACGGATATTGTCACCTGTTCCATACGTGGTCGCTTAAAACGCAACCCGGTTGATGCCGACCGGGTTGCCATTGGCGACCGCGTTTTATTTTCGATGGATCACCAGGAAGGCGCCATAGAAGAAGTGTTGGAACGGCGCAGCGCCCTGGTGAGAATGGCGCCTTCGCCGCGCGGTTTATACCAGCAAGTGCTGCTGGCGAATGCCGATCAGGTATTGCTCATTTTTGCCTGCGCCCATCCCGAACCGCATTTGCGCATGCTGGATCGTTTTCTGGTGATCTGCGAAAAACAGGGCATAGCCCCTGTGATTGTTGCCAATAAGGTGGATCTGGTGGGCCTGGAGCAAGCCGAAAAAATGTTTTCGCTCTATCCGCCCATCGGTTATCCGGTTTATTTTACATCGGCGGTAAATCGCACAGGGATTGACGAACTGGCGCCGCTTTTAAAAGATAAAATCACTGCTTTTGCCGGTCCTTCCGGGGCGGGTAAATCAAGTTTGTTAAACGCCATTCAGCCGGACCTGGGCGCGGCGGTCAGCGAGGTGAGTTCCGCCACCGAACGCGGCCGCCATACCACTGTGGTGCGCCAGCTTTACCAGTTGCAGCAGGGTGGTTATGTGGCCGATTTGCCCGGTTTGCGTTCACTGGCCTTGTGGGATACACAGCCGGAAGAACTGGATGGTTATTTCCCCGATTTACGCGACCTGGTGGCGCACTGCCAGTATAATAACTGCACCCATCAAAGCGAACCGGGATGTGCCGTGCGCCAGGCAGTGGATGAGGGACGCGTGCATCCTGAAAGATATGAATCTTATTTACGCATGCGCCAGGAAAAAGAATGAGGCCCCATTTATGAAAATCAATCGCCAATCTTCAATTAATTTTGCCGTCAGAGCCGGTGAACTGGTAGTGGCTTCCTTGTTGGCGCATTATTTCAGGGTATTGATTGACTTGTTTTTGGTTCCCCTGCAATTGGATGAATGGGCTTTGTTTGCCGTACGCGTTTTCTTTTTGTTTATGTTCGTTCTGGTGGCTTTGCAATTGCACGGTCTCTTAATCAACTTTTTAAAACGCAGCGGCGTTTTGCCCCAGGATTTTCGCTGGTAGTTTCCACCTTAAATTTCCAAATTTAATACCCGGGGTGATTTTTGCCCCATCCTTTGCAAAATTCTTTGCCCCTCCCCGCAACGATTGATTCCAGTTGACGTCGATAAAAATTTAATATACACTTTTTAAAATTGATGAGGGAAAATTATTATCTGCATCCAAGCGCTTCCTCTGCTGAAATTGCCAGGATAAACATCCGTGTTACTGTTATTAGCTGGAAGGGTAATTTATGAATTTTGTTAAAGTTTTGGTTGCAGATACCAACCCGGTTGAAACGGAAAGACTTTGTACCATGTTGCAAGGTATGTTGTATCAGGCGCGTGGTGCGGATGTAAATCAGTTTGATGAAATCTTAAGAGAATATAAACCGGAATTAATTTTGATGGATTTATCTTTTGCTGAAAAGATTAATCTTGTTTCGGCGACTTTTAATGTTGAAGAATTATCTTTCCCGGTTGTTTTTATGCTCCCACAGGCAACTGACCCCTCTTCTTTGTCGTTGCTTGCATCAAGCCCGTATGGTTATTTATTTAAGCCTTGTGAAAACCCAATGCTGGATATGCTGATTAAAACCGATCTAAACCGGTTGAATCTTGAAAGACAACTGGCCGAAAGTCGAGTTTTTTATGAAATGTTGGTAAATGAATCTTCGGATGCCGTTTGGGTCACGGATGAACAGGGCAAAGTGACTCTTGCAAATGAATCGGCCTGTAAATTAACCGGTTATTCCAGGAAAGAGTTAATTGGCAAAGATATTCATGGGTTATTTTCGGAATTCGACCGGTTAAATAAATATGCTTATATGATGCAAATCCGCGCCGGAAAACTGGCCGTCAGCAATTGTACGCTTAAACTTAAAAACGGGAATTTTTTGGATGTTGAACTGCATTCAAAGACCCTGGCAAATGGCAACTTGCAGGCGGTGGCGCGGAATATTTTGGAAAGAAAAACCGTTGATAAACTCATCAATGAAAGCGAAAAACGTTATCACTCTCTGTTTAGCCAGATGTTGGATGGTTTTGCCCTGCATGAGATCATTTGTAATGCGGAGGGCGTGCCGGTTGATTATCGTTTTTTGGAGATAAACCCTGCTTTTGAGCAGATGACCGGATTAAGCGCAAAAAATGTTGTTGGCAAGACGGTTCTTGAAGTATTACCTAAAACTGAAAAATACTGGATTGAACGTTATGGCAGGGTGGCGCTGAGTAAGATTCCCACGCATTTTATAGATTACAGTGTTGAATTTGATAAACATTTTGAGGTTTCGGCTTATTGCCCGCGCCAGGGACAGTTTGCCGTAATTGTTGAAGATATCTCGGATCAGATAAAGATGCATCAGACGCTTGAAGAAGAGCGGGCTTCTCTGGCAAAACATGTGGCTGATCGCACGGCGGACCTGAGTGTGGCCAATTTGCAACTGGCCAAAGCGGCGCGAATGAAGGATGAATTTTTGGCCAATATGAGCCATGAACTGCGCACACCTTTAACCGGCATTCTGGGTATTTCGGAAGCTTTGCAAAGCCAGGTATACGGCGAGTTGAATGACCGGCAGGTAAAGGCCGTTCAAAATATTGCGGACAGCGGCGCTCATTTGCTGGCTTTAATTAACGATATCCTCGACTTTACCAAAATTGATTCCGGTAAAATTGAACTGGATGTTATGCCTTTCTCGCTTGAAACAGCCTGTCAGGCCAGTTTGCGCCTGGTAAAACAAAATGCGCAGAAAAAACAACAAAAAATCATAATGGATTATGATAATAATATCCGTTATATCATGGGGGATGAAAAGAGAATAAAACAGATTCTGGTAAACCTGCTCAGTAATGCGGTTAAATTTACTCCTGAAAATGGCTCCATAGGGATTGAGACATGCGGGGACCGTGAGGCCGGTCTGTTTTATATCACTATTTGGGATACCGGCATTGGTATTAAACCTGAAGACATGCAGCGTTTATTTGCGCCTTTTGTACAATTGGATAGTTCTTTAAACCGTCATTTTAACGGCACCGGGTTGGGGCTTTCTCTTGTTTTGCGCCTGGTGGAACTGCACGGCGGCAGCATCAGTGTTAACAGCGAGCCCGGAAAGGGCAGTCGTTTTATATTAACTTTACCCTGGAATGATGTGCCTGAAACCAGTATTCAAGAGAACAAAATTCAAACCATGCACAGCATCCCCGCCATCCGCGGGGCATTGGTGGTGGAAGATACACCTGCCGATATTGAATTAATCGATCGTTATTTAAAAGAGATAAATGTTCAAAATGTGCACGTTTTTACGAATGCTCTTAATATCCTGGAGAAAGTTAAAGAATTGAGCCCGGATGTCATTTTACTTGATTTGTTTTTACCGGATCAGAATGGTTTTGACATCCTGAAGGAATTAAAATCAAATTCCGTTACGGCTTCCATCCCGGTGATCATTGTATCCGTAATGGATGAACAGACCAGGGGCAAGTTACTGGGTGCGTCCGACTATCTGATTAAACCGGTAAACCCCGAACGAATCAGGCAATCTTTTGCTCGAATTTTTGCCAACTGTTTGCCTCAAAATGCATTGGTGGCCCGTGCCGACAAGGGAAAACGTAAAGTGTTGTTGGTGGAAGATAACCCGGTTAATCTTAATACCATATCCGATTTTTTGTTGGTAAAAGGTTTTGTATTGGATACTGCCACCAACGGTTTTGAGGCGATTGAAAAAACGATAACATTTATGCCCGATATCATCCTGATGGACGTTCAAATGCCGGTGATGAACGGAATGGAAGCCACCCGCCGTATTCGTGCGGATCAGCGTATCAGTCACATTCCTATTGTGGCGCTGACTGCCCTTGCCATGGATGGGGACCGTGAACGCTGTCTGGAAGCCGGAATGAACGAATATTTGAGCAAACCCATTCGTCTTGAACAACTGCCCTTGATTATTAAAAATCTGCTTTCGAGCGCCAATTAATTAAACGTTGGTTTTAAGGCTTGATCTTTTTATTATTTAATGATATTCTAATACTATAATATCATAGTTAGAGAATATATTATGACCAATGCTGAAATAGCCATTTTATCCCTCGTATCTGAACGGCCGTTATACGGTTACCAGGTGGAACAACTTATTGAACAGCGCGGCATGCGCGAATGGGCCGAGATCGGTTTTTCTTCAATTTATTACATCCTGAATAAATTGGAAGAAAACGGCTGTTTAACCAGCGAAAAATTCAGCGATGGTGATCGCCCGGCGCGCAAGGTATACAACCTGACCCCGATGGGTTTGGCGCAGTTGCGTGAAGCGGTGCGCCAACGCTTACGCTGTCCGCGCCCGCGCAGCAGTGATCTAGATCTGGCGCTTGCGGCTTTGCCGGTGTTATCGCCGGCTGAAGCTTTGTTGGAACTGCGAATTTGCCGGGATGATCTGCAATCTCGTTTTGAACGGGTAAACGCTAAAAGGGAAAAGGATCGCCAGATGGAGCTACCTTATTATGTGGAAGCTTTATTTGACCATTCGCTGAAACTGATGCAGGCTGAACTGGCCTGGGTGAACTCTTTTATACAACAAATTGAATCAATGGAGTCGATTAATGAGCGGGATTGATCTTAAACTGGAATATAAAAATTGTTACAAGGCTTCAAGTAAAACGCCGGTTTTACTTGAAGTGCCGGAATTTAATTGCCTGATCGTGGATGGCGAAGGCCGCCCCGAAGAAGCGGGGTTTGAGAAGGCCGCATCAACTCTTTATCCCATTGTTTACACCCTTAAATATTCGTTTAAAGCTGAAAAACCTGAAAAAGATTTTGTGGTCATGCCAATGGAGGTCATCTGGCGGTTGGATCGCTCAATCAAACGTTTTGAATGGAGCATGCTGCTGGTATTACCGGATTTTGTCACCCGCGCTGATTTTTTAACGACGCTTGAGCAGGTGCGCCGGAAGTTTAATCCGCCCCTGCTGGATTTAACCCGCCTGGAACGCCGCCGGGAAGGTTTATGTGTGCAGATGCAGCACCCAGGTCCGTACGACGGTATGAACGATACCCTGGGTAAAATGCGCCTTTTTGCGTCTGAAAAAGGATTAAAAATAGCACCCGATACGCATGATATATATTTAAACAGTATTTTGCGAACGAAACCTCAGAATTTACGCACTATAATGCGTGCGATTGTATTAAATTAAAACAGGATGGTTTTAAATGTCCGAAAAAATAGATCTGTTAAAAGATAAAAAAGACTTATACCGCCCCACTGCCCGGGCGAGCCTGGTTACGGTGCCTGCTATGATGTTTTTGATGATCGATGGTCAAGGCGCTCCGGGATCGCCGGTTTATCAGGAGATTGTATCCAGCCTGTACCAGATGGCCTATACCTTAAAATTTGCCGTGAAAAAACAACTGGAAATTGATTACGGTGTGATGCCCCTGGAGGGTTTATGGTGGGCGGTGGACTGGAATGTTTTTACGGACGGGCAGCGTGACCAGTGGCAGTGGACCATGATGATTGCACAGCCGGAATGGGTTACCGCAGAACGGGTCGAAGAAGCCCGCCGGCAGGTGATTAAAAAAGGCAGCCAGCAGGCTGAACAGATTCGTTTTGAAGTTTTTGATGAAGGTTTATGCGCCCAGGTGATGCACACCGGTCCATACAGTGCTGAAGGTCCGGTGATAGCCGCTTTGCATACCTTTATTAAAGAGCAGGGCTGCCAACTGTCCGGAAAACATCATGAAATTTACCTGGGTGACCCAAACCGCACTGCGCCGGAGCGCCTGAAAACCGTTTTACGCCAGCCGGTAAATAAATAGACGGAAACCATGATTATTGATGCACATGTACATTTATTCCCGAATGAGGGGGTAGCGCGGGATGTTCAGGAGACTTTTCGAAGCCGGTACCAGGTCGGTTATTATACTCTCGGGACGATAAAAAACCACCACGCCGAGATGGAACGCTGTGAGATGGATTATGCCGTGGCGCTCAGTTTTGCGCCCGATAACCAGCTTAAGAATAACAACTTCTGGACGGTGGCCGTTACCCGGCCGGCAAAAAGGCGGGCGGCGCTTTATCCGCGTATTATTCCTTACATTTCGGTCAGCCCGACGCAGAAGGGGCGTACGCCGCTGCAGGAACTGGAACATAAATATAAATGGGGCATGAAAGGCCTCAAACTGCACCCGATTGCCCAGCATTTTGCTCCGGATGATGCACGCATGTGGCCGGTCTACCAGTGGCTGGTGCAGCACGACCTGCCGCTGACCGCTCACTGCGGCATTAACGTTCGCCCGGATGAAGATACTTACCTGGCGCACCCCAACCGCTGGTTGGATGTGTTAAAAAGATTCCCCGGTTTGCGCTTAACTCTGGCGCATATGGGCGGTGGTTTTTGGGAAGATACCCTGCGAATCTGCCGTCTTTACCCGCAGGTTATGCTGGATACGGCCATTGCCATTTGCGGTGTGCATCATGCCAGCATCAAGGAAAACTGGCTGAGTGATAATGAAGCCCTGGAAATGATTCGCACCGTGGGGGCCGGGCGCGTGATGTTTGGTTCCGATTATCCCTGGATTGACCCCTTCCGCGACATCCAGCGCATTCGTTCATTATCATTAAGTGAACCTGAAAAAAGAATGATTCTGGGCGAAAACGCTGCTCGTCTGCATCAGATTATTTAACGTTGATTTGATGTAAAACATTTTGAATTTAAGCGTATTAATTAACCATTAATTTTAAGATTGCAATAGAAGAAATAACATTTTGCCTCTTTTGATTTATTTTTAAAACCCGTGCGAAACCGAATCCCGTTTTTGTGGTTAATACAATAAATATTTGAAAATTTAAGTCAGGAGTTAACCACAATGACTGATAATCGAGCTGTGGCTGTGGTGGGTCTGGGCGCCGTATTACCCGACGCAAACGACCCCCAGGCCTTCTGGAATAATATTCAAACGGGGCGCAACTCAATCAGCGAGGTCAGTGATGATCGCTGGCGGTCCGCCTTGTATTACAGCCCCGATCATTCCGTGATCGACAAAACTTACAGCAAAATTGGCGCATGGGTGCGCACTTTTAACCTGGATGCCTTTAAATGGGGTATCGCCATTCCCCCGCGGGTATTACAAAATATGGATATGAGCCAGCAGTGGGCCATTGACGCCAGCCGTCAGGCGCTCAGCGATTACGGTTACCCGCAGCGCCGTCTTGACCCGGAGCGGGTGGCGGTGATCATCGGCAATACCCTGGCCGGAGAGGGGCACTACAATTCCACTTTCCGCATTCGCCTGCCCGAATATATGGATGTGCTTTCTACGCTGCCCGACTTTCAGGCGCTGCCCGAAGCCACACGCCAGGCGCTCTTGCAGGGGCTGCAGGGCGGGGTGCGGTCTATGGTGCCGGACATTACCGAAGATACCATGCCCGGTGAACTGCCCAACATCATCGCCGGGCGGGTGGCCAATGTTTTTAATTTCAGCGGGCCCAATTTCATCACCGACGCGGCCTGCGCTTCATCACTGGCGGCTATCCAGGCAGCGGTGGATGGCCTGCTTAATTACCAGTATGACGCGGTTTTAACCGGCGGCGTGGATC
>JAJTBH010000066.1 GCA_021287005.1 Anaerolineae bacterium | reverse complement strand
ACTTTACCGTATTATATAGAAATGCAATTGATTGATTTTTACATTTCTATATAATACGGTTACTCTGAAAAATTGCCTCCGCAATTTGCACAAAAGAGCATAAAATTAGTGGTAAAATAAAAAAGCGAGTCGGTTTGAATGATGGAAAAAAGGTAAAACATTTCCCCGGGGGAATAAAAATTCCCTTTTAATCATCCCTTGACATTTTCGGGGGTTGCAAAGAAATCATTTAACCTTTATAATTCAAACTAACTTTTTCAGCATTGGAGTACAAAGACCGTATGGACCAGAATGAGACCCGAAGTGAGCGGGGGGCTATGCCCGAAAATGATTCAGCAGATAACAACAACATGGCATCTCTGTTGGAAAAAGAGGGAATTCAGATCGACTTTCCTCAACAGGGTGAGACCCGCAAAGGTGTCATTGCCAGCATCAGCCAGGGCCAGATCCTGGTAAGCGTCGGAACCAAATCCGAAGGCATTATCAGTGGCAAAGAGTTTGAGGCTATTCCCGCCGAGGAATTAGCTGCCCTTAAAGTTGGCGATGAAATTCCCGTTTATGTTATTAACCCGGAAGACCAGAATGGTAATTTAACCCTTTCATATGTCAGAGCGCGAGATGAATCGAACTGGCAGATGGCTGAAGAACTGTTGGCTTCCAAAGACTCGTTCAAAAGCTCCATTATTGGCTATAACAAAGGTGGTCTCATTGTTTCCCTGGGTGGTTTGCGCGGTTTTGTTCCGGCTTCACAGGTCAGCCTGTCCCGTCGTTCCTCATTAGGCGGCGACACTCCTGAAGAACGCTGGAGCTCCATGGTTGGACAACCCATCGAAGTCAGCGTGATCGAAGTTGATCGCGAACGCCATCGTTTGATCCTTTCAGAACGCATTGCCAACCCCGAAACACGTGAATCCTTAAAAGAACGCGTTATCGACGAACTCAAAGAAGGCGATGTTCTCACCGGCCGCGTCACCAGCCTGGCAGAATTTGGTGCATTTGTCAACGTGAACGGCGCAGACGGTCTGGTTCACCTTTCCGAAGTTTCCTGGGACCGCATTCAGCATCCCAATCAGGTACTCAAAGTGGGCGATGAAGTTAAAGTTAAGGTCATCAGCATTGACCGCGAAAAGAAACGTATTGGTCTTTCCATTCGCCAACTCCAGAACGACCCCTGGTCGCAGCAGATTTCACAATATCAGGTTGGTCAGTTAATCGAAGGCAAAATCACCCGCCTGACCAAGTTTGGCGCCTTTGCCCGCCTTGAAGGTGATGTGGAAGGTTTGATCCACATTTCCGAAATCAGCGAAAAACGCATTGACCACCCCAAAGAAGCCTTAAAAGAAGGCGATGTGGTTACCCTGCGCATCATCAAGATCGATCCCGAAAATCATCGCGTTGGTTTGAGCTTGCGCCGGGTCGACTCAATGGCTTATGCCGATATGGACTGGCAGACGCTGTTGGATGACGCCATGAATGGCGAAGAGAAAAATGAAGAAGCCTAAACAGCTTCATCCTTAGTCTGAAACAAATATAAAAAGCGCACCAGTTGGTGCGCTTTTTTCAATGGAGAATTTAATTATGGCTTTTATAATCGATGCCCACCAGGATATGGCTTACAATTATGTTGCCTACCGGCGCGATTATCGCCGATCCGTCAGCGAAACCCGTAAACTTGAGGCCAATACCTACATTCCTGCCGAAGCCGACCATACCCTGCTGGGATGGGAAGAATACCAACGTGGGCAAATTGCCCTGATATTCGGTACGCTTTATCTGGTGCCCGGTGATCAAACCTACCCCACTCAGTCCAACACTTTACCCATTTACCATAATGCCGATGAAGCCCGCAAGTTTTATCGCATGGAGATGGATTATTACAACATGCTCGATCAATCGGGTGAAGACAAATTTCGGCTGGTGCGCTCACGCAGCGAATTAAGCGCCGTTCTGGCGCCCTGGTCCGCTCAACCCGCCAAATACCCAGATGTAACCCACCCGGTCGGCCTGTTAATGTCGATTGAAGGGTTGGAAGGGGTTGGTAAAATTCAGGAAATCGACGACTACTGGCAAATGGGCGTGCGCGCCATTGGGCCGGTCTGGTCGGGCGGTCGTTTCTGCGGCGGCACCATCCATCACGGCGGTTTCAGCGATGAAGGTTACGAATTACTTAAGATCATGTCGCGCATCGGTTATATCCTGGACCTTTCGCATATGACCGATCTTTCCGCCCGCCAGGCGCTGGATGTTTATGATGGCACGGTGATTGCAAGCCATGCAAATGCACGCGCTTTGCTCGGCAGCGCTTCGGGTGAGCGGCATTTCACCGATGAAGCTATTCGTTCTCTGGCCGCCCGTGATTCGGTCATGGGCATCGTACCCTTTAATCGTTTTCTCAAAACCGAATGGAAAAAAGAAGACCCCAACGATATCATCCCGATGCAGACGCTGGTTGAACAAATTGATTATATCTGCCAGCTAACCGGCAGTTCCCGCCATGTCAGTTTTGGCACCGATTTTGACGGCGGGTTTGGTTATTTATCGGTTCCCGAAGGGATTAACACCATTGCCGATATGCAAAAAATGGCGCCTCTGCTGGCTGACGCCGGTTATAAAGAAGAAGATATCAATAATATTTTCTCCAATAACTGGCAGAGAGTCCTTGAAAGCGGACTGCCTGTATAATTAAGAGGATGAAAATGCCCAAGAAAAAAACAGTGGCTTTACCTGAAGAAGATTTATTACTTAAGGAGACCCGTTTATATTCCCGGCGTCGGGTAACTCTGGGGTTGTCAGTCACTTTACTGGGATTCGGTCTCTTTTTGCTGGGCTCTCGACCGGGTTTGTTTGGGCTCGACCGCAGCCCGGTGATCGGCTTTGTGCAAATTGCCATATTCAGCATCGGCCTGGCCATGATTTGCCTGGGCGGGTATCTCAGCCTGTTGGGCTTGTGGAAAAACCGCCCAACTTCAATTGCCGCCGATATCGGTGTGCGTATGGTGGCCACCGGGTTTGTCGTGGCTGTTTTCAGCGGCATGGCTGATGTTTTTGGTTTTGGCAGCCAGGTTGCGCCTGAGGTGCCCTATTTTGGTCCCCTTCAAGCCGGCGGTGTGATGATCGGCCAGGCCATCATCAGCATCGGGTTTATTTTGCTGATTCCCTACAACAGCCGCCCTAACAAAGCCTCCTGATTAAATTATTACAATAAAATCCCCGCTTTTTGAGCGGGGATTTTTTATTTCAAAGAATTCCGGTCAGACGATTGTCAATCGCATGCAACATTTCATCAACCGTCGCAAATTTATATTCGGGTACGCCCAATTGTTTGGCAATTTCGTTTTCCACACCCCTCAAACGTTGTAAATCATTTTTGGTTACCACTTTTTGATCAATGGCAGCCATTCGTTGTTTTAATTTTTTGAAATCAAAAGGCGCGGGATTTTTTAATGTATCCAGATAACTCATCAAGGCGCGTGCGCCGTTAATTCCATCCCGGCGGGTAATGCCCACCAGGCCGGTGCTGGCGCGCCGCGACCAACCGGCAACAAAAATATCATCAATCGGTTTACCGGTTTCCGGATTTAATATCTCATAACTGTTATTTTCCATCGGGTAGCGCGGATTGGGGTTTCTGGCATACAGGTTTCCTTCAGCCGGCAGCCCCAGGCCATCATCCACGCGGTCGCCGATGGCAAAAATTACCGTATCCACTTCAATCGTGCGGCAGTTGCCGGTCGGCTGAGCCCTGATTTCCCCATCTTCCGCTTCCAGGCGGTTTTCTTCCAGTTCAATCGCGCAGACCCTGCCGGCGCTGTCGCCCAGAATGCGCACGGGCGAGAGCAAAAACCGCAGGGTAAAATGAGTGGTTGAACCGCTCCAGATGGCATCCGGCAGCACTTTTTCAATTAGCGCCAGAGGTTTATCAATATCCTGGCTCAAAGGGCTGACCAGCGGACGCGCCCGGTCTATTTCAGCTTTAAGATCTTGCAGGTCGATATTACGAGCCACTGCATCCAACTCACCTTTGTCAAACTTCACCTCACCCGGGCCACGCCGGGCAATGGCGGTCACTTCCTCCGCGCGCACTTCAGTGACCACATAACGGGCAATATCCATCATCACATTACCCACACCAATAATCGCCACCTTTTTACCAATATAAAACTCCTGCTGGCTGTACGGCGGCAATTTGTTGTAATGGTATACCAGTTCTTTGGCGTGATATACACCGCTCAACTTCCGGGCAGCCCCAGCCATTTGGTGCCCTGGGCGCCGACCGTTACCAGTATGGCGTGAAAACCCATGCTGCGAATATCATCCAGGGTCAAATCGCCATCCTGGTGCACTAACACGTTGCCGTAATAATCAATTAAATTACTCTCGAGAATATGTTCGAACTGGGTTCGAAAACCTTCCCTCAAACGATATTTTTGTGGATAAACGCCATATTCTGCCAACCCGCCGGGTTTGATGTCGCGATTAAACAATGTTACACGAATACCTTTTTTCGCCAGTTCACTTGCAGCAAACAATCCGGCCGGGCCCGCCCCGACGACGGCCACAGAATAAGCCAGTTGATCTTCCATCCAGTAATCCTCCTTAACCATTTACCCGATTTATAACCCAAAAACAGGTAAAAAGATGCTTTCAGGCCGGCAGAAAGAATCTGCACCCGATTTATCTTGCATCTCATCTCTTTGATATTTATCCAGTGAGTGGTTTGTTATTTCCCTGCCATGCGCTTTAACAAAACAGGAAGACGGGACATATATAATCCTTTAAAAACCATTAACGCCGGTAACAATAAATCGATAATGGTTTATTGTACCTGTTAAGCAATAAAAATGTAAAGCGGATAAATATGATATTTATACCGTTTTCCAATTTATTTATTCAAAATATTAACCTGGTTTTGCAGCTTAAAGCCGGCCGTCAGGCGGTTTAATTCCTGCGACATATCCGCCAGTGTGCTTGAGGCCGCCGAAATTTCTTCCATTTGCCCCGTCACACCGTTGACGCTGTCGCTGATATTTTCCATTGCCTGGCTGTTTTCTTCGCTGCCCGAGGCAATGGCTTCAATTGCCAGCAGGGCTTCGCTTGAGCCGGCGCTCATTTCTTCTGCCGCCGCGTTATTCTCTTCAACCACTGCCGAAACGGTATCCATCACGCTCACCAGTTCTTCCGCCAGCGCGTTCATGCGTTTTGATGCGCCTGCAATTTCTTCGCCATTTTTCCGGTTATTTTCCGCCGTATCCAGAATGCTCTCAATCGACGAATATGATTCTTCAGCCAGGTGCACACCTTTTTTAACCTCATCAGCGCTTTCATTAATCGCCTTGATCGTATCATTAACAATTAATTGAATATTTTCGACCAGCATGGCGATATTTTTGGCTGCCAGAACGGATTTTTCAGCCAGTTTACGCACTTCATCGGATACCACTGCAAACCCTTTACCGTGTTCACCGGCGCGCGCCGCCTCAATGGCTGCGTTTAAAGCCAGGAGATTGGTCTGACTGGCAATTTCTTCAATCGTCTCTACAATCGTTCCAATTTCATCGGAACGTTTCCCCATTTCTTCAATCTTCCGACTTGAATAAACCACACGTGATTGAATGGACTGCATCTCATGTGTGGTATCAGCCACGCGCTGCAAACTATTTTTCGAAGCGGAAACCGCTTTTCCTGAGCGCTCTGCCTGATCGATGGATTTGTTGGTAACCTGTTGAATAATCAACATCAAAGCATTGATTTTTTCGGACACCTGAGAAATTGCGCGGGACTGTTCCTGCGAGCCGGCAGCCACGCCGTCAATGGTGCGGTTAATTTGCTCGAACAAATTAACCACCTTCGAAATTTCTTCAACCTGTTGTGTTATGCGATCTGAAACTTCTTTGACCGTGATCGAAATCTGCCGGACGGCTTCTTCCGCTTCATTGGCAGCCGTCCCCAGATAACCGGCTGCTTCACTTACCATACCGGCATCCTCCGACACCTGCCCCACCAGGCTGCTCAAGTTAACCGCCATATTTTGAAAGGCCAGGCCTAAAAGGTCTTTTTCAGAACGCGGGTTAACGGCCACCCGGAAATTCCCGGACGCAATTTCGCGCGCCGCTTCCACCATCTCCTTAAAATAGGCCGTCATACTGCGAAAAGCATTGGCCAACTGTCCAATTTCATCGCGTGTTTTAAAGGTGATATTTTGTTCAATTTGTCCGAGGGCAATGTTATCGGCCGCCACGGCCATCTGGCGTAAAGAGGTGGTGATCGGGTTGGCTATGGCAAATGCCACGCCGACACAAAATAACAAACTGATCCCGCCCAACAAAAAATAACCCAGATTGGTTTGTTTGACCGATTCGGCAGCTTTAATTTCTTCCTGCTCATTTAAATCATTGGTCATCGCCACTACTTTATCAACCGCCGTACGATGCTGCTGGTATAACGGATCCAGCTTTTCACGCAAAATCTTTATAGCGGCTTCCTGATCACCGGCCTCGATGGCCGGGATAAATTCATCATTCCGAATACGATAAAATTCGGCTGCCGGAATATAGGATTCTTTTAATAATAAATCGCGCTGCTCCCCCTCCGGCAGGTTGTTTACCCAGAAGATATGACGGGTAACATAATCCTGTTCCAGGCTGTTCGCTTTTGCTTTTAATCCGGCCAATTTTTCGGCATCCATGCCCGTTTCCAGACCATCCAGCATTTGAAAAGCATTTAAATAAGACTCAATAATATATTCCGGTGGAGGCAAAATATCTGCAATGACGTCTTTTCCCTGGACAATGCGGGCATATACAGGGCCATTTACTTTAATATAATCGAGCTGGTTGTAAGCAAAAAAGCCGAAACCGGCAAAACTTAACAAAAAAATGATGATCAACAACATTAATTTATATTTCACTTGCAAACGCGAAACAATCTGCATATTCACCTCGCGGCAGAATAAAAATATATCGCTCCCTGATTAACAACATACAGAGAATTGAAAAAATCCGGTAAAATATCAAGCCTGTTGATTATCGGTTAAAAGATATAAAAAAGTGAGGAATATATATTAGTTTACTGGATACTGATTAAATTGTCGATCTGTCAACTGGTGATTTTACGGGTGATTTTTAATAAATTTCTGATGAATTTTCTCATGTTTTGATTTTCAAATTTTCCGACTCTATGCTATATTCAAGATAGATCATTTATATGGTATTTTTAACATTGAATGAAGATTAAACAGGTTACCTGGAATAAAAAAATGACAAATTCAACAACCAAAGTAAAACTTGATAATGGATTAACCATCCACCTCAAAGAAATTCACACGGCGCCCATCATCAGCCATTGGGTCTGGTATCGAGTCGGTTCGCGTGATGAAATTCCCGGCAAAACCGGCATTTCACACTGGGTGGAACATATGCAATTTAAAGGAACCCCGCAGTTTCCTGCCGGAAAGCTGGATAAAGCCATTTCCCGTGATGGTGGTTTCTGGAACGCTTTTACCTACCTCGACTGGACGGCTTTTTTTCAAACTATGCCCGCCGATAAAATTGACCTGGCCTTAAAACTTGAAGCTGACCGCATGAGCAACTGTTTGTACGAGCCCGACGAAGTTGAGTCGGAACGCACCGTAATCATCTCGGAGTTGGAAGGCGGTGAAAATGAACCACTGGTGCGCCTGGGTAAGGCAGTGCAGCGCGCCTCCTTCGCCAGCCACCCTTATCATTATGAAGTAATCGGCGAGGTGGAAGACCTGCGTGCCATTTCACGCGACGATTTATACGGCCATTACCGCACTTACTACCAGCCCAATAATGCACAGGTTTGTATATCCGGCGATTTTGATACTGCCGATATGATCGAGCAGATTACCCGGCTTTACCAGGCTAAACCATCCACCGCCGATGTACCGCATCCGGCGCGCCCCGAAGCGGCCCCCAACAGTGAACAACGCCTGGAAGTTAAAGGTCCGGGTGAAACAACCTTCATCCAGGTGGCTTATCGCGCCCCGGCGGCCTCTGACCCCGACTTTTTTAACCTGACGGTGTTGGACAGTTTATTAACCGGCCCATCCAGCTTAAATATGTTTGGCGGAGGCGGTATTTCCAACAAAACCAGCCGTATGTATCAGGCCCTGGTCGAAAAAGAACTGGTGGTCGGCGTGGATGGCGGTTTATCAGCCACCATTGACCCCTACCTGTATGAAATTACCCTGACCGTGCATCCCGAACGCAGCCCCGAAGAAGCGCTGGCGGCTATGGATCGTGAGATGATGCGGGTGTTAAATGAAAAAGTATCGGAAGAGGATGTTAAACGCGCCATTAAACAGGCGCGTGCCCTTTTCGCTTATGGAACCGAAAATATCACCAACCAGGGTTTCTGGCTGGGTTATGCCGACATGTTCGACAGCTACAACTGGTTTGAAGCCTATATCGAACGGCTTGAAACCATTACCCCGGCCGATGTCTTAAGCGCCGCACAACGGTATTTATCGCCTGCGCGCCGTGTGGTTGGCCTGTACATCCCCGATAATAATTCCAAGGAAGGGTTGGAATAATGAGTGAACTTAAATCAATCCACTTAAATTCTCTGCCGGGGCCGCACGATATCAGTCGTGTGGTTTTGCCCAACGGCATTACGCTTTTATCCCGCTCCAACTTTAACAGTCCTTCAGTGGTAATCAGCGGATATCTTAACGCCGGCAGCCTGTTTGACCCCGGCGATAAACTTTCTCTGGCCTATTTCACCAGCCTGGGGCTGATGCGCGGTAATCACAATTTTAACTTCCAGCAAATTTACGACCGGCTTGAATCTGCCGGCGCCAGCCTGGGGTTTGGCGCCAGTGTGCACACCACCAGTTTTGGCGGCCGCGCCCTGGTTGAAGATCTGCCCCTGCTGCTGCAGACTCTTTCCGAAAGTTTACGATACCCCACTTTCCCGGGCGATCAACTGGAACGCCTGCGCGCCCGCCTGATGACCGGGTTGGCCATGCGCGCACAGGATACGGCCGAAATGGCTTCGTTAACCTTTGACGACATTATCTTCCCCAACCACCCCTACGGCCGCCCTGAAGACGGTTATATCGAGACGGTTCAAAATGTCAGCCGTGACGACCTGGTCGAGTTTCACCGCCGCCATTACGGCCCGACCGGCATGGTTCTGGTAGTGGTCGGCGCGGTTAGCCCTCAGGAAGTGCAGGAAAAAGTGTTAACTTACCTGGGCGACTGGTCCAACCCGCAGCAAGAAGCCGCCCATGAAATGCCTGAAATTAAACCTTTAAGCGAGAGTGTTCGCAAACATATAACCATTCCTGAAAAAAGCCAGACCGACCTGGTGATTGGCACACTCGGCCCCAAACGCAAATCGCCCGATTACCTGGCCGCTTCGCTGGGCAACAGCATTCTGGGCCAGTTTGGCATGATGGGACGCATCGGCGACATCGTGCGCGAACAGGCCGGGCTGGCCTACCATGCCAGCACCAGTCTGAATGCCTGGATCAGCAGTGGATCGTGGGAAGTTTCGGCCGGCGTTAACCCGGCTAATTTACAAAAAGCCATTGACCTGATTCTCAGTGAAATGAAACGTTATGTCAACGAGCCGGTTTCAAATGAAGAATTAAGTGACAACCAGGCCAACTTCATCGGTCGACTGCCGCTTTCACTCGAATCCAACAGCGGTGTGGCCAATTCCCTGCTCAACCTGGAACGTTTCCAACTGGGTCTGGATTATTATCAACTTTACCCGGCCAAAATCGAAGCGGTTACCCCCGCAATGGTGCTTGAAACTGCCCGGCGATATATTGACCCGGACAAAATGGCCATCGTCAGTGCCGGAGTTGCACTTTAGCAGGTATGATTTTAAAAACCGGTATCGATCTGGTTGAGATTGAACGTATCGCAGCCATCAACCCGGCCATCCGCCGCCGGTTTATTGAACGCATTTTTACCCCCGCTGAACAGCTTGAACTGGGTGATTCCAACGAACGTCTGGCGGGGGGATTTGCATTAAAAGAGGCCGTTTCCAAAGCCCTGGGCTGCGGCATCGGACCCATTCGCTGGCATGAGATCAACATCCATCACAACAGCGCAGGTGCACCGCAATTGATTTTAAGCGGCCAGGCGGCCATCCTGGCAGCGCAACAGGGTCTGGATACCTGGTCGGTCAGCATCAGTCACAGCCGCACACATGCAGTCGCCCTGGCCGTGGCCGCCGGTATGGGAGACGGCTTAAATAACGCTGACCTGCCGGCTGAAAATGATCAAGTTTTATGAAGATATTAACCGTCAGTGATGTGGAACTCAGTTATATTTACAGCACTTCGCTGGGTGAGCGTTTTGGCGATAGCGACTTTGTGATTAGCTGCGGGGATTTGCCATATTATTACCTGGAATATATCATCAGTTCCCTGAATGTGCCTTTATTTTACGTGCGCGGCAACCATGCCAGCAAGGTCGAATTCGGCAGCGGTGGTGAGCGGCGTTATCCCTGGGGCGGCATTGACCTGCACCGGCGGTTAATGAAAACCGAAAAAGGCGTGCTGCTGGGTGGCATTGAAGGCAGTTTGCGCTATAATAACGGGCCGCACCAGTACAGCCAGAGCGAAATGTGGTGGATGGTGTTTAATCTGGTGCCCGGTCTGCTTTACAACCGCTTGCGCCACGGCCGTTTTTTGGATATTTTTGTAGCACACGCCCCACCCTGGAAAATCCACGACAAAGACGACCGCCCACACCAGGGCATAAAAGCTTATCGCTGGTTGATTAACGTCTTTCATCCGGCCATCTTTTTGCACGGGCACATTCACATTTACCGTCAGGACGCCATTACCGACACACTGGTCTCACAGACGCGTGTGATTAATTCATATGGGCATCGAGTTTTGGATATTGAGAAACAGGTCCGCCAACCTGTAAAAATTATTAATGTTAAATAGCGATTTTGGAAGAATAGAAGATCATCTATGAAAGAACAATTGGGTGACATCAATAATATTGCAAATTCGGATTTCGAAGCTGCATTTCAAAAAGGGTTCAGGCATTCCATCTTAAACTGGTTATTTAATCAAAATAACAGCCTGATGGATTTTGATGAAATCCGCAAAGAAATCCCCTGGCAGGGGCAATTTGATATCGGTATGAAAGAAATTCGCATGGAAGATATCGTCGGCAGTGTAGGGCGGTATCAGGACTTTGATCGCAGCTTTCTGCCGCGCCGCATCGATTCGCGCGACCGGTGGGTAAACATCGATAAAGCGCACATTAAGGAAATCAACCTGCCGCCCATTGAGGTATATAAAGTGGGATCGGTTTATTTTGTTAAAGACGGCAACCACCGTGTTTCCGTTGCCCGTGAACGCGGCCAGCAATATATTGAAGCCAACGTCATTGAAATTAAAACCGCCATTCCCATCACCGCCGATACCGATATCGATGATTTAATTCGCAAACGCGAAGAAATTGAATTTCTGGAACAAAGCCGGATTAAAAAATTGCGTCCCGATGCCCAAATCGAGTTCAGTTTACCGGGCGGTTACAGCAAGCTGCTTGAACATATCAAAGCGCACCGCTGGTTCCTGGGCGAACGCCGCAACCGCGCCATAAGCTGGGACGAGGCCGTTACACACTGGTACGACAAAGTTTACCTACCGCTTATCATCGTTATTCGCCGCAACAACATTTTAAAAGAATTTCCCCATCGCACCGAGGCTGATTTATATTTGTGGATCAGCGAACACCTCTGGTATTTACGCCAGAAAAACCAGCAGGAAGTCAGTGTCGAAGAGGCCGCCCTGCATTTTGCCGAAAATTATTCTCAAAACCTGGGACGGCGTCTTCAACATTTTTTCGAGAAATTATTAAGGATCTTTAAAAAAGATTAATAAACTAAAGGGCATGGTTGCCCAGCCAGAGCAAATCGGGTTTAAGCTGGCGATCCGTACGAATTTCAATTTCAACAGCCACCTGCTTTTTTCGCGGCAGCATGCTGGGATGTACAAAACAAAGGTCGGGCTTGAGGCCATACTGGTTTTGATAAACCACAATCGCCCTGTTGATCTTGGTTATTAAATCAAGCTCAGGATCATCATCGAACCATAATAAACCGGGTTGCATGTTCATCTTCCTTATCCATAAATAGAATATTAGTTCTAATTATAACCACAAAATACGAAAAGTCAATACAAAAAGCTCGCTATTTAGAACAAAGTTTCTTAAATTTTTGTATTTGATCCAACAACATTTTTATAACACCATCGAATACTCGACCCTCCCGGCACGCCCGAATACACATGCGGTTCTAAAAATGAATCTTCGCTTTTTAGCGCAGATCACCGGTTCATAAATTTTGATATTTCCGATTAACGACGGTTTGCAATCCCGAAAAGCTCTTAAAAAACAAACTGCCGCGCTATTTATAACAATGCAAATCGCGTACCAAAATAGATGCTTTTACGTATATTTTACGAAACAAATTAACAAAAATTGAATACCTGTATATATTTAGGTTTGGCGTCAAAATCTTTAAGCTGCAATTTTTAGCCGTTTTTTCCTCGTTATTAAACAATCACCCATTTTTTCGGAGCCGCGGAATGACGATTTATAAATAACATATTCCCGCAAACACGCCAATACTTAAAAAGCGTTGCGTTTTTTCGAAGTCCGGAATAAAGCGGCTCTCTGCCAGGCCAGCCCAACCTGAAGAATTGCCCTATTCCTCTAAAACGCAAGGATGGATTTTTTTGAAATATTAAGGTATGCTTAAGCAGTTCTATTGTTTAACAAAGCATGAACGCCATTTTATTTGTCTATCAGTTTTTGAGCTGATTGGTTGTGACCTGATTATCCCACCCCCACTTTCAGGAGATTTCGATGATCAAAGAAACTTTAGTTGAAACTGAAACCAGAATGAAAGGAGCTATTCAAGCCCTCGAAGATGACCTGGCCGGCGTTCGCACCGGGCGTGCCTCCCCCGCCCTCGTGGATAGATTACAGATTGAATACTACGGAGCGTTTACCCCTCTGATGCAGTTAGCCAGTATCAGCATTCCCGAAGCTCGCCAGATTTTAATCAAACCCTACGACGCCTCTTCCATCAAAGCCATCGAAAAAGCCATTCTGGCATCCGAATTGGGTTTAAACCCCAATAACGATGGTAAAACCATTCGTTTAAATTTGCCTCCCCTCACAGAAGAACGTCGCCGCGATCTGGTTAAATTTGTTCACGGCCGCCTTGAAGAGTCACGTGTTTCCATTCGTAATGTACGCCGCGACATCATCAAGGACCTGAAAGAATACGAACACGAAAAATTAATCACGGAAGATGATCTTAAAAAGGCAGAAGAAGAATTACAAAAACTGACTGACCGTTATATTCAACAGATTGAACAGACCGGTCAGCGAAAAGAAAAGGATATTATGGAAGTGTAATCCTTCCAGTTTTAAAAATTATGCCAGACAATCCCCCATTAAAAGCACTGCCCAAGATTCCTTGCCATGTAGCCGTGATTATGGATGGCAACGGCCGCTGGGCTAAAGCCCGTGGTTTGCCGCGAATTGCCGGACATCGCGCCGGAACTGAAAACCTGCGCCGTGTGATTACCGCCTGCGTTGAATTCGGCATCAAATACCTGACCATTTACGCCTTCTCCACCGAAAATTGGGGACGCCCACAGGAAGAAGTCAGCGGGTTAATGAATATTATCGAAGAAGTGATTGAACGCGAACTCAGTGAACTGCATAAACAGGGCGTTCGGCTGCTTCACCTGGGCCATCTGGATGGTCTCAGCCCCAATTTGCGCGAAAAGGTCATTAAAGCCGTTGCATTAACCAAAAACAATGACCGCCTGGTGCTTTCAATTGCCTTTAACTATGGCGGTCGGGATGAGATTGCCTGCGCCATTCGCCGCATGATTGATGAAGGAATCAAAGCCGAAGACGTCAACGAGACCTTAATCAGCAAATATATGTTTACCGACGGCGTACCCGACCCCGATCTGATCATTCGCACTTCCGGAGAAATGCGCACCAGCAATTTCTTAATCTGGCAGGCGGCTTATTCCGAATGGTACACGCCCCAGACTCTCTGGCCTGATTTTGGGCGAGAAGAATTATATAAAGCGATTGAAGAATACGGCAAACGGGACCGCCGTTTTGGCAAGATTTCCAGCGAGGACTATTCCAACAACCAGAAACCATGTTAAGAAATCGCATCATTGTAATCATCATCCTGGTTCCAACGGTAGTCGCCCTGAACGCACTGGGCGGCTGGGGTTTCACGGCGGCGATGGCTTTTATCTTCGCTTATTCAGCCTGGGAATTCTGGCGCATTTTTAAACAGGGAGATTATTCCCCCTCCCGTCTTTTATTAATCAGCGGGTCTGCCGGTGTGGTGTTGGCGCGCCATGCCTGGGGAGAATCGGGCAGCATAGCCGTATTGAGTTT